>CABUCT010000171.1 GCA_902490145.1 uncultured Oscillospiraceae bacterium | reverse complement strand
CACGAAATTTTCTGCCGTAGCACCCTCCAAAACCGGAATATTCTTGATTGTTATGGCCATAGTTATAAATTTTATGCAAAAAACGACTTTATCACAATACAACCAAAATGCGTGCGGAATTTAACCGTAACAAGATGAACCATGTCCCATATCAGCATTTGAAAAAGACTATGTAATCTGGTTTACCGCCTCTATCTTGGTTTCCATTACCACATCGGCATATACCTGTGTTGAGCGTATATTGGTATGACCAAGTAGCTTGCCAACCGTATAAAGGTCGCTCCCGGCTGCCAAAGACAGCGTGGCGAACGAGTGGCGGGCGGTGTGGAAGCTGACGTTCTTTTCTATTCCAGCAGCAACGACAGACTTTTAAGGCATTTGTCGCAGGCACTTAGACACGCCATATCGAATACCTTTTGTCCCGGTTTGCAGCCGTTTCTATCCGGCAACCATTTCAACGCCGATTGGTTCAGTGATATTGTTACCTGTTTCCCTGTCTTTTGTATCACATGGATTGAAACCACCAGCCCGCTATCGACTTGCTTTGTATTCCGCCATGCCAGCATACAGACATCGCTGTACCGCAGCCCAGTAAAACAGCAGAACAAGAACGCCCGCTTGGTCGTTTCGTTGGTGGCTGGAGCAACGGCAAGCGCAAGCAATTCTCCTTTTGTAAGGTAATCCCTTTCGGACTGGATTTTGGCGATTCGCTCGTGTTTACCCAAAGCATAGAAAGGGGTACTATTCATTACCCCTCATTTACTGCCGAATTGAGCATACGCACCAGTATTGTCTAATGAAGATGCAACGTGCGTTGCAACATCTCTTTCGGGTTATCCGGCGATTTCATGTTTCGGTAGGTGTTTTGCATGAAGTCGAGCAGCCCGGTAATGAATTTCTTGTCGATTTTCGACATCTGATAGCGAGGTCGGTGACGGTACTGCAAATATTCCTTTATTATATTGACCGTGGAACAATAATTGTGATAGGTCGATTGGGAGTAAGACGGGTTGCGTCTAATTCCCTCTATATAATCGTTAAACCAGTCGGCAAAATCCGTTTGGTTAATTGGATTGGCTCACCACCCTCTGTTTTTATTTCGTCCCCGTCAATGCCAAGCAGCCGTTTTGATTTTATCTCGTTCTCCTTTGCCATAGATGCCTCGTTAAACCGTTTTGCATCGGACGCATCGTCCGGTACGAGGAACAAATTAGGGTACTCGCTCCACCTTTTCCCCTTTTCATAAAAATCAAGGTATATCGAGCGGCTTCCCGTTTTCAATGTTTTTGTACGTATCGTTATTTTCATTCGTTTCCCTCTGTTTATAGTTATTTTGAAAAGAAAGCAGTGATTTTAACAGATTCTTCGGTTTTATATCTATCTTTGTATGCTATGTTGAATTATTGTATCTGAATAATAAAATCAGTCACATCAGCAAGAATTAAAATAAATAGAAAAAACTTTGATTAACAATATAAAGCATTATAAAATGAAAATATTCATAACATTTTTTATCCTATTTTTATGT
>CABUCT010000170.1 GCA_902490145.1 uncultured Oscillospiraceae bacterium | reverse complement strand
TCCGCAACTGTGGCGTATGGCTACAAGAAATCCCCCGAAAATCCGAAACAATGGATTATTGATGAGCCAGCCGCAAAGGTAGTGCGGTATATCTTTCAGCTTTGTCTTGAGGGGCTGGGTGTCACCAAAATCGCTCGCCGCTTAGAAACTGAAAAAATTCTAACGCCGACCGCATATTACAACAGTATCGGCAGAAAAACACGAAACAAGGTTATTGATCCCTTCCGTTGGTCTGAAAACAGCGTAGACCATATTCTTTCCAATATGCAGTATACCGGTTGTACCGTTAATTTCAAGTCAAGTACCGTCAGCTTCAAAGTTCACAAAACGGTATATCACCCCGAAGAAGATTGGATAATCATCCCGAACACACAAGAAGCCATTATTGATATGGATACTTGGGAGCGTGTGCAGGAGATAAAAAAGCACCGCCGCAGAAACACTGCGACAGGCAGAACAAGTATCTTTTCGGGATTGTTGTATTGTGGCGATTGCGGTTCAAAATTATATTTCTGTGCCGCCAAGAGTGTAAAGGAGCATCAGGAATTTTACCGCTGTTCTGCCTATAAGGAAAACAGGGGCAGTTGTACAATTCATTTTATCCGCAATGTGGTACTGGAAAGACTGGTGCTTAAACTCATACGGGAAGCAGCGGAATATATTACGGAATACGAGCCTGTTTTTTTGTATCTGTACGGCAAGCAACACCAACTCCACAAGGCTAATAATCTCAAAGCCGCAAAACAAGAGCTTGAAAAAAATAAAAAGCGTATTGTTGCATTGGATAAACTGATTGAAGCCGCCTTTGAGAAAAATGTGCTTGGTACACTGAGAGATGATCTGTTTGAGCGTATGACCGCCAATTACGAAAAAGAGCAGAAAGAATTGATACAGGCAGTTGCCGAAGCGGAACAGCAGCTTGCCAACGCAGAGCAAGATAATGTTGACCTCCGGGCATTTCTTTCCATCATCCGCAAATGCACCGACTTAAAGGAACTGACACCCGAACTCGTCAATCGGCTGATAACAAGGATTGAAGTCTTTGACAGCACCAAAGACGAGAACGGAAGAAAGCACGTTCCGATTAAAGTTCACTTTATTGGTGTGGGTGTGCTTGAAATTCCCGATGGTAAAACAATCCTTGAAACCTATGAAGAAATCCGCAAGAATCCGCCAATAGTGGCGTGAAAAGAGAAATACGGCGTAGCCTTAATCGGCTACACCGTATCCTACATACCCCGACTGTCCTTTGCCACCTCTGGCAAATGTCCGCGAGTTTTTATATCTTTCTTATTAACTTTAACCGAGCACTTCATATAGTTTATCTAAACATTCCTTGCTGTTACAGGGATAGTCCGGCATAACATAATCGTCCGTTTTAGAGCTGTCTATTCTATACCATTTTTTAGTGGATATTTGCACGAAAAGCCCTGTATTACTCAAATAAAAATTCGTTATGTCTCCGTAGCCGTTCACGGAATTTGCAGGAGGTTCACCCACAACCTTGCCCAAATTATTGTCCTGAATAAGCATTGCGAAATCTTTCGCCGCCGAAAAAGATTCATTAT
>CABUCT010000169.1 GCA_902490145.1 uncultured Oscillospiraceae bacterium | reverse complement strand
CGATGATTTTATCGCAACTACATTCTGCCCAGTTACATTGATGATTATTTCCCTTTTGCACTTGGGGCAGAACAGGGGGAAGTTTTCAAGCACCGTATCGGGGCGCACTTTAATCCGGGTCTTGTTGTTGCAGATCGGGCACAGCACCCATTTTTCTTTTTCCAATGCGCCACCTCCGTATTATCAAATAAGTCAAACAGGCAGCAACCTTGCCCTTGCAAAGCCGCTGCCCGTTTAGATTGTTTGGCTCTGCGTCTATGCGTCTGGCTTAATTCTTCAAATCTGATGTAGCAGATTGACAAGAATTATTCTTGCCGATTTGCCACAGCTTGCAAACAGATTGACAAAAGGATTGCTCCGGAAACCGCATAACTCGCTGCTGTCATACCAACGGTACCGAACAGAAATAACGGAACTATTGAAAACAGCAAAGAAACGATACTGCAAATAAATACTGCTTTTTTGAATTTGGTGGATTTATCAAACTTAAACAAAACAATTACACCGATCAAGATTATTGCAACCGTCAAAATTCCTGTCAACATAGGAGTGACATTTGCATAACCCACAGGAAGCAGGCTGAAATACGAACATATTTCGATGGTACGTTCGGTGGGACTTGTCGCAAAAACCATGACCGTACCAATAGGTAATACTTCCAAAATTAAAGCTATACCCTGTAATGCGATAGCGGTCAAATAATATACTTTGTTTGTCGCTTTCATTGAATCTCTCCTCTTTCTAATATGGATGTAGAGGATTGTTATTGCTACAATGGCAAGACCTAATATCCAAATATAACTTTGACTTGCCAAGAATAACGGTGAAATTATTAAAGAAATACCGATAATCAATAGAATTACACTTATCGTACTCACAAGCATACGCTTTGAATAATTTAACGACTCTAAGATAATTTTATCTGTCTGATCTTTCATATCTGCCTCCTCAATAATTCTACCAGACAGCAATTCACTGACGGAAACACCTAAAATATCCCCAAGAGGTTTTAACAGCGAAGTATCGGGAAGCCCTTTTCCTGTTTCCCATCGAGAAATTGCTTTGTCTGTTACCATAAGTTTTTCGGCTAATTCCTTTTGTGTGTACCCCTTTTGTTTTCGGAGTTCAGCTATAAAACGGCCTGTTGCATTTGTATCCATATTTTCTGCCTCCTGCTGATTAAATTTTATCTAACAGCCTGTGAGAATACAACCTATGAATCATAGAGTTGGCGTTCATCGCGTGTTTTCAGAGGATTATTCTCGTGGATTTTCCTTTTTTCTTCTCCCATCAACGGGTTTTTCTGCATCTTTTGGTATCAACCAAACGCACCGGGTATGCGCTCGCCCTCACAAAGTTTCTGCACCCGTCTTTCGGAAATGCCCCACTTTGCCGCCGCTTCTGCGCAAGATATATATTCCATATTCGCACCCGTCCTTTCTGCTCAAAACCTACCATGATATATTATATACGGTCGAGCGAATAATATCAATAGACGGAGTGTGAATAACAGGCAGCGCATGGCGGCTGTAATCTTTTTTGCGCTTAAAATCAAGGAAACGAGCAATAAGTGCCGCCTTTCGGTATAAGGGTTTGGGACTATCCC
>CABUCT010000168.1 GCA_902490145.1 uncultured Oscillospiraceae bacterium | reverse complement strand
CTCTACTTTTTGATGTATTTTAATATTTTTTTATATATCTTAATAATTCATAATCTTTGTCCTCGTCATATTAATTACCTGTTTACAGGTTAAAAACATTATAACATTAAAATACAGGCTGTTTACCCGAATACGGGTTTACAAAATTGTCATTTTTTTGACTCGGTGCATACAAGCTGTTTTTATTTCCTCTCATGCTTCTTTTAAACTTAAAACAACAATCATAAAATTTTTTAAATTCTTCTCGTAGTACTTGCTTTTTCAAGTACTTTGAGCGGAAAATAAAAAACGAGAGGATTCTAAAACGAATCCTCTCGACTTAAGATGAAAAGAATCAGTTTATGCCCACTCGTTGAAACAATGTTACTATGCCGTCCTGACCGCAACAAAAATCCTTAAAATTTTTGTTACTCGGCGGCATGGCTTTGTTTTTGTGCACCCAAAACAAAAAGGGCGGTTCCCCGCCCCCTCATTTAAATTTTATCAGCGATTTTTTCCGAGGAAAAATAGTGCAAGTGTTCCAGGCCCCGAATGAGCCCCTATAACCGGTCCGATATCAGTAATCAAATTAACTTGAGCTTTATATTCCTCTTTAAGAATTTTTTCAAGCTCTAATGCGTCGTCCACGGCGTCTCCGTGAGATATAAAAACAGTTCCGTTTTGTTTATCAAGAGCAAGCTCTCCGTATTTTTGTGCCAAAGCCTTTAAAGTGGCTTTCTTTCCACGGGCTTTTGAAACGTTTATGAGATGACCTTCATCATCCACATGAAGAACAGGCTTTATCCCCAAAATTCCTCCGACCAAAGCAACCGACGCACTGACTCGGCCGCCTTTTTTGAGATAATTAAGGTCATCAACCGTGAACCAGTGGCATATGTGAAGCCGGTTTTCAATCAGGAACTTTTCAATTTCTTCAAGCGTCGCACCTTTTTTCACTTCCTGAACGGCAAGATAGACCAAAAGCCCGTGTCCCGCAGAGGCACAAAGACTGTCAACAATGATAATCTTCCGATCCGGAAATTCTGATTTCAGCTCTTCGGCCGCGAGTTTCGCCATATGATAAGTGGTACTGAGTCCCGAAGAAAAAGCAATATAAAGAATATCGTTCCCTTTTTGGAGTTCTTCCTTGAATACCTTTTCAAACGTGTCGGTGTTTACGGCGGAAGTTTTGGCAAGTCTTCCCGATCTTAACTGACTATAAAACTCTTTTGTTCCCATATCAAGGCTTGTGTATTCCTTGTCTGAATCGTCAAATTTAAAAGTGAGCAAAACACATTTGACATTTAGTTGGTTTAACATATCCGGAGCAAGGTCACATCCGGAATCAGCAAATACGGTATAATTGTTCATAATATAAAACTCCTCCGATTTAAATTTACACCTGATAAGTTAAGCTGAGAAGGGTACACCCAAAATCAACAAATATATTTTAAGGAAAGTAGCAGAATATTTCAACCCCTAAAACCTAAATACAGCTATACTATGATTTACTATAAAATATAGTTACAAAAAATCTCTCTACTCACAGTATAGTCAACAATATTGTGATGTTTTAGGGAAATATAGAGAAAGAGGAGATTTTATTCAATAAATTTATTTATGAATTTTAAAATTC
>CABUCT010000167.1 GCA_902490145.1 uncultured Oscillospiraceae bacterium | reverse complement strand
CGTTTGAATGTGGTGCTCGGTGTCATGAAAAAACTCATACAGCTTGCTTTTTACCTCAGCGCCATAGTGCGAGTTTTTAATGCATGAAAACAGCACAGAGCTTGAATTTACACAGTCATCTACTTGTTCATCTGTGAGGTCGTAAAAATAAAACCGAACCACATTGCGAATTATTTTGTCTTTATCAGATAACTCTTTCCGCAAAAACTTAAAATTATAGGTTGTAGAAAACTGTTCTTTATGCGGATTAAAATATTGCGTCGTGATAAGACAACGGCCGTTTTCAACAGCGTGAAAGAACACATATAAATCCTCTGAAATTTCAGGAAACTGGTCTAATAAGTCATTAAAAAATTTTATATTTTCAGACAGTTTTTTGTCATTGCTGTCAAGATTATTGATGCATAATTTTGTATTAAACTTGAGGTAAAAAATAAAAATTAAATCATAAATATAACCTGGCTCTTTTAATAAACGAATCTGGGGCATAAATAACACCTCTAATATTTCATTGTAAACAAATTATATCATAGAGGTTTTGTAAAATCAAGAGGTATTTTATCATAAAAATGAAAAACATAGATTCTTTTTTCATATAATTTCAATAAAGTTAGAAAATTGTCTAATTTTACTTTAAAGTTACACCTTAAATCGCGGTAAAAGGAGGTATGAAAAAAGCCTCGAAAGACGATTTCGAGTACATCTCCAAACTGAAATTGAAAACAATATAAACTTATGGCGGAGAGGGAGAGATTCGAACTCTCGGTGCTTGCGCATCACTGGTT
Source organism: uncultured Oscillospiraceae bacterium (assembly GCA_902490145.1). Taxonomy (GTDB): domain Bacteria; phylum Bacillota; class Clostridia; order Oscillospirales; family Acutalibacteraceae; genus UMGS1484. The sequence goes on along the minus strand of CABUCT010000167.1, from coordinate 865 downwards.
TTCAAGACCAGCTCCTTAAACCGCTCGGACACCTCTCCTCATACGCTGAACAACGAAATTATTATAACAGTTTCGGGGGAATTTGTCAATAGTTTTTTTATTTTTCGGTAATTTAGCGGAATTTATATTTTGTGTTCCGGTAAAAAATCATAGGATCGTCTAAGGAAGTATGAGAAACCTCATAATCAATTCCAAATTCTTCAAACAGCTTTCTGTGTGTGGGAAAATCGTTGACCCTGACTATAACCGTTTTTTGGTGCGACTTAATTTCTTCCAGTTTAACCTTAAGCTGATGCGTCACTTCCACGCCTGTTTTTAAAACACACCCCGCAAAAAAAAGACTGTTTAAGGCAATCAAACAGATAGTTACACCACTGAAAACCTTTGTTTTTCGCAAATTGGCTGCTTCGGCTAAAATAAATACAGGAAGGTAGTAGGCATAACTTGCATACCTGGCCCACCAAGATTCCGGGAAAAATAGAAGCAGAAGAAAAATGGCGGCAAAAGCGGCGGCAGTTTCCATGCGTATTTTCTTATTATGGCACAAAGCAACGAAAAAAATTACGAGGCTTAAAAGAAAAATACCGCTGAACAAAACGCCAAACCCGCCGACACGAATATCGGCATTGCTTAAATGAATCCACTCAGAGCTGTGGATTGTAAAAGGGATTTTTAGCTCCGGCGCTTCCTCCGGCAGATTGTTCGTTTTTGAAAACACAGAGGTAAGCAGCTTTTCCACCGCATTTTTATTTTCAAACCCTTTGGGCGGGTTTGTGTTCATAATGTCATAAGCCCCTTCGCCCAAAACGGGATAGACCGGGTTTTGATGGTTCATTATATGCTTTATATACGGATCGAAGCCCAA
>CABUCT010000166.1 GCA_902490145.1 uncultured Oscillospiraceae bacterium | reverse complement strand
AAGGCAATCTAAAGATATCCACATTCGGGACATACCGATCCACAAAAATATGTTAACTATCCGGAAGGAGCCCCGGAATTCAAAGGATATAAAGGAGTAAATGTGACAATGAAAAACACACCTGATGAATACAGCTTCGAATCAATCAGCGATTTCAAATGGTGCATGCATTATCACGGAGAAGTTGAATTTGATTGGAAGGGAAAAAGTTATTCCATTACACACCCGGAAGGAAGAATCAATATCGGCGAAGGATATTATATAAAAGACGGCGTGGCATTTAATGCTTTAAGTCACGAAAAATGTGAAGATATTGAAGGCCTTTGGGGCGATACAGCCGATGAAATTCTGGAATATATCATGGATGGCGATCGGTTAAGGGATGTTATCACAAAAATCAACGTCCATTATAGGACAATATAAATTTTTGCAAACCTGTTAATTATCCAAACGGTGCTCTCGAATTAAAGAATTATAAGATAGGAATGGGAAAAATGGATGAAGAGTATATGAGTGTTGACTGCTTAAGCACAAATGATGATTTTGAATCAATCGATGATTTCAAATGGTGCATGAAGTACGGCGGAGAAGTTCAGTTTGATTGGAAAGGTAAACGATACGGTGTATTTTCTAAACTCCAAAAAACACCTGATTCAGAAATTCAACTGTTTATCGGTGAAAGCTATTATGAAATTGACGGAAAATGTTACAATTGTTTAAGCCATACTCCATATGATTTTTCAAATGAGTTCTGGGCGGACACAGTTGATGAAATTTTGGAATATAAAGTCGATGGTGACCGGCTTCGTGATATCATCACCAAAGTGAAAGTGACTGACAGAACGATATGATTTTTGACTGCACACGGCGAACGGTTAAGGGATGTTGTCGCAAAGACAGGATTCATTATAAAACTGTTTATGCTTCTGAATTCCCCCAAAATGGTAAAATTGTTGACAACAAATAAGCGATTACCGAATCTTTGTGATTACGGTAATCGCTTATTTCGGGTTTTGCCCCTAAAATATTTAAAAATCGACGCCTTCAAAAAAAGCGACGATTCAAATTTTACTGTTTAGATAAAAAATTTTATTGTTGATTAATAAGCCATCTATAATCCTTGCGGCAATCAAGTATATAATCCACATAAACTTTATCATCCAGAATCTGATAAAACACAAGATAACAGTTTTGGAGAATCACGCCGTGATATTTGTTAGGAGTAATATACATTTCTTTAAAAAACGGAAAACATTGCGGTGCCTGGGCGAGTGAATTTAAGGCGGTTATGATCTCTTTCTTTTTTGCCTCTGCAGATTCACCGCTGACCTTTGATAAAGCGAATATGCGTTGCAAGCATCCGCTTTGCCTTGTCTGAAACAATGACTTTATAGGTTGAGTTTTTTGTCATAAATTATACTCCTTTAATTGCATCGTTAAGGTAATCGTCAAGTTCCTTAATCGTGCATCCTGCTCTGCCCGCTATTCTTTCTTCTTCAACATTGAGCAACTCTTCTCTGAGCTTAAGCATATTTTCACGTCTGTTATAGGTTACAATATCCATAACGACCAAATCGCCCTCGCCGTTTTTAGTAAGAAAAACCGGTTCAGCAGTTTCCCGGCACATATCAGCGATTTCATCATAATGCTTAATAATTGCGGCGGACGGACGAATATTCATAAAAGTCCCTTCTTACATAATTTAAATAAAACAATTTATTACATTATACCT
>CABUCT010000165.1 GCA_902490145.1 uncultured Oscillospiraceae bacterium | reverse complement strand
TATACTGGATTTTTTCCTTTGAGTCATTATTTTTTTACTTGTTGCACTTATATTGTAAATTCAAGGTAGAAAAAAGTAAAGACAAAAAGACCACCGTATAAAATTGGTCAAATAAGGTAAAAAATACATTTACTCTGATACGGTCAAAGAGGATACATATTCTTTTACTTTACCATAGTAAATACGGAAAAATTTGTTTGATTCGGTTATCATATAGACATAATATATCTTACCTGCATAATATTTCTTATCCATAGTTTTCCACAAACTGCCACAATTAATATAAAAAGATGGTTAAATCTGTGTTGGTTTAACCACCTTTTTTATTTACTCTACTTCTATCAGCAGTTTCTTTATACTATTTCAAAAATGGCCTGTCATTATTTATACATTGGTCCGTAATTTTTGCATGCCATATAATCAGATGCATATTCATTTTCTGCCCCGAAAGCTGTCCAAGAATGAGGTCGATATATTTTTTCTCTATGAACATTATGCATTGAAACAGGAATTCTCAGCATAGATGCCATTGTGATAAGATCAGCCCCTATATGTCCATGGATTGTTACAGCATGATTTGCTCCCCAGTTTGCCATAACATTATATACATCTTTAAATGCGTTGCTACGATTAAGTATAGGTACAAACCAAGTTGTCGGCCAAGTTGGATCGGTTCTTTGATCCAATATTTTATGAATTTCTTCATCAATAACTACTGTATAACCTTCTGCAATCTGAATTGTCGGTCCAACTCCGTCAACAAGATTTATTCTTAACATTGTCACAGGCATCTCTGCCATCGTTTTGAAGTGCGACGAAAAACCGCCACCTCTGAAATACTCATAATCTGCACGACACCAATCTACTGATTCAAGGCAAGACTTTATATCACTGTCCATCATTTTGCACTCCTTGTTGTTTTATTTTATTATATGCTGAAAACCATACATCGGTTTTATATTTTCCGTACTTTCAAAAACGAACGCTTTGATTTCGGTCTGTTTTGTCAAATCCTCACCGGTTACCGTAATAAAATCGGTTTCGATTATAGCCTGCGTTTCTTTCGGTTCGGACATCTTTAGATCGCCGAGCGTTCCGTTAACATACTTCGCAATGATAACAGCCGCTGTTTTTCGTCCCTCCGGCAAAGTGAGCTTTGCTTTGAATTTTCCCGCCTTCAATGTCTTATCCGCTTCCGCACCGCTTTCATCCGTAATTATAAACGAAGCTGACGGGCGGTCTTCTTTTGCTTTATAGTAGCAGGTAACGGTCAGTCCGCCGGTGCCGACGGTCTTGTCCGTACCCTCAGATTTGACCAGGGTGTAGCCGTTCAGCTCCTTTGGAAGTTCCCAGTCAACCTTTGTTCCTGCCGCAGCCGGGAACACGGTGGACTTGGTATTCGGAACGTCACTTCCGTCCTCCAGCTTGTATTCGATGGTAATATCGGCATAGGTTTTGGTTTCTGTATCGTCATCAACAAGCGTTGCACCCGTAGCGTCGTCAACCACCTCAAAACCGACGGTATCGCCATTTTGCAGAACTGCGTTCTGCGGGATAGTATAAACGAGAGAACAGTTGACAAGTCCGGAATCGAAATTGCTGCCGTTATATTCCAGTGCGTTCTTCGTCCAAAACTTGGATTTATCGCCCCAGACGGGAATATCAAATTTCTTCTCCGTTAAAATTTTCCCGCCATCCGCGGCAGTGGCTACCGTTCCATCGGAATGTTCCACCCACATCCGCAGAGTTACTGTCTTTTTTTCGGTATCCGACAGATTC
>CABUCT010000164.1 GCA_902490145.1 uncultured Oscillospiraceae bacterium | reverse complement strand
GTAAGAGTCCTGCATTAACCGCCGAGGACGACCCTGGATTTCAGATTTACAATATTGACAACACCTCCTCCAACGACTTTGCTGACGCTTACAACGGAACCGGTAAAGCAGGCAAAATAGCGCAGATAATAGAAGAATACGCTAAAAGCCATCTGCCTGTGCTTATTCTCGGAGAAAACGGAACCGGCAAAGGCAAGGCTGCATCACTTATTTACAAGCAAAGCAACTATAAGCACGCTCCATTTTACAGTATCGACTGTTCTCTGATAAAAGAGCGTAAGTGGCACAGCCTGCTAAATAATGAGAATTCTCCTCTCAACGAAGTGGACAGCACAGTATTTTTTGAAAAAGCCGATGCTCTTAGTCTGGAACAGATTGGTGATTTGTTTCAATATATAGACCAGACGAAGCTTTGCACGAGAATGAGACTCATAGTCTCGCTTTCCACCAACAACTCCAATCAGCCTGCATTTGCCACAATACGCACCTTTATGGAGAATCATCTTTCCTGCCTTACCATGAATCTCCCACCGCTTCGAGAGCGCATTGACGATTTTTCCGGTATAACCGCGCTCTATCTGCACCGGTTCAATGTCTCCCTCGGGAAACAGATAATAGGCTTTGACGTTGACGCAATGGAAAAAATGCTCTCGTACAACTGGCCTAACAATCTCGACCAGCTGCAGCATGTCCTTAAAGAGCTTGTCACAATAACAAAGACACCGTATATCTCCTGTGACACTGTAGAAGCCATCCTGAAACAGGAGCCCGACTACGGACGCGTCTTTGATGATTCAGTAAAATTTGATGGAACTCTAGATGAGATAAATTATCAGATCATTCTTCAGGTGTTACACGAAGAACTTGACAATAAAGAAAAAACCGCCAGGCGGCTCGGCATAAGCCGAAGCACACTCTGGCGGATCTTAAAGAACAATAATTAATGCTTAATCAATTTCTCCCTGTGGGATAAAAACCTGAACATCAGCATTCTCGTCAAGCTCTATAAATACTCTTGTATCTTTGCCGACCAGTCCCTTAAAATGTCCGGTGAATTTTTCTCCGGACTGGGTTGTTCCGGTAACATCCATTTTGTATACGCTTCCGGCATCTGATGAGAAATCAATTGAATCATGGCTGCCAAGTGTGTTGACAGTCTGCTCTTTGCCATCGTTCCAGGTTACCTTGATATTCTTAACATTAAAATAAGTCTGGTTTATAAGCCGGATAGTTGTTGTCTCTTTTGCGTCCTGCGCTGCATAAATACAATTAGTACCTATTAACACTCCTGCCATGATAGTAACTAATGCAAACGTAGCAAGAACTTGTTTGTTTATTATTTTATTCATTTCTGAATACCTCCTTATAATGGCACTCCATTATCTTCGCGGATATTTTATCACAAGATATATTAATTAAACAATTGTCAATTAGTTCAAAACTTTTTTATTATTTTATGTTTTTATTGACACTTTTTCAAAGCATTTGACATTATTTTTGGGTTTGTTTTGTCTTATGATGGGTTCGGCATCAGGTGTAAATAATACATTTGATAGAGTTTTGGATTATTATGGATTGAATTTTGGCGAATATGATTATTTTGAGGCGGCGTCCATATATGACGAGCATGATTATAAACATGAAGGTGATTTCACTCTTGTATACTATATCAGAAAAAATGAAGATAATTTAGATAATTTAATTAAACAAATTGTTCAAGAAAATAATTCTATATACAAAAGATATCAGCTCAGTGAAATTGACGTGGTATATGAAACGAATGGTATTTATTACATAT
>CABUCT010000163.1 GCA_902490145.1 uncultured Oscillospiraceae bacterium | reverse complement strand
GTTTTATGCCGCTTAAAGTTTTGACCGTTGCCGGGCGGCAGCCCGACTGCTGCACACAGCCAAAAATCCGCCTCTTTAAAATTCTTCAAACTAAAACGAGAGGAATTTTGAGTAATTTTGCGTGCACAGGAAGCAAGGCTAACGCCTGCGGGTGACGACAAGCCGAAAATCGCCGAAATTAATCTGTTTTATGCGGGTTCGGATTTCTCGACGTTGCTTAAATTTGACTATGTGGCAGAATGATAACAAATTTCGTTTTCAACATGTTCTCCACTGAAGAATTTTTTAATGTTGTCAACCGTTATCTCTGCAATACTGTCAAGGGCTTCCTCGGTCAGAAATGCCTGATGAGAAGTCACGATAACATTCGGCATCGAAAGAAGCCTTGCCAACACATCATCGCGGAGTATATGACCCGACTTATCATCAAAAAACAGATCGGACTCTTCTTCATAAACGTCTAAACATGCGGCACTGATCTTCTTTTCTTTAATTCCCTTGAGCAAATCTTCCGCATTTATTAAAGCTCCTCTGGATGTGTTAAGAATCACCACACCGTCTTTCATTTTTGAAATAGTGTCTTTGTTTATCATATGATAATTTTCTTCTGTGAGCGGGCAGTGAAGAGAAATAACATCGCTTTGCATATATATTTGGTCAAGGTTCGTAAATTCAGCCTTTACTTTGTCATTAGGATACTTGTCATATGCAAGCACACGCATGCCAAATCCGTTGCAAATATCAACAAAAGCACTTCCGATTTTTCCCGCACCGATTACGCCCATAGTCTTTCCGTAAAGATTCATGCCGGTAAATCCGCTTATGCTGAAATTGTATTCCCTAGTTCTGTTATATGCTTTGTGAATCCTGCGGATAGATGTTAAAAGCAGTGCCATGGTATGCTCGGCAATAGCATGCGGAGAATACGACGGCACACGCACAATATGGATTTTTTCAAATGCCGTCTTAATGTCCACATTATTAAATCCGGCACATCTTAATGCAATAAGTTTTACTCCGAGATTGTGCAAGGTTTCCACTACGTCGGATGTAACCACATCATTTACAAATACAATAACACAATCAAAACCGCGTGCAAGCCCCGCGGTACTGTTGTCAAGCTTTGTTTCAAAATAAGTGATCGAGATATCTTGGTCCAAATGCTTTTCAAACGATTCCTTGTCATAAGGCTTTGTGTCAAACATTGCTGCTTTTATCATAATAATTCCTCCATTTAAAGCAAGAGACCCGAACTCGCATTGGTTTTGACGGTTGGATTTTTAACCGACCGTCTTCAAAAGCCAATACGACAGTATTGTCTGCGGTCTTTTCATAGCCCGAAAAATAAATATCTGTCCGGTCAAACTGTTTTACGCCTGATAGCAGATGATTTTCGCGGGATTTTCGGTGCAGGCACGAACAGATATTTACGTATTTCGAGAAGAATAAGCCGAAAAAACTTAATAATAACACTGTCGAACACTGTGTTCGAGTCTCCCTGTCTTAACCATAACCAACGCATCCGAACACGCCCGGTGTGTCCTGCGGGCACTTTTAAGCTTATCGCTCTCGCAGGGCGTCAGCTCTGCATCGCACTCTGCGTCTAAAACTTCACCGTAATCCGCATCTTTGAGGTAGGAGAATTTTCGGGTTCGGGATTTTTGGCTGTGTGCAGCACAAAACGCATTAAGTCTTTTCAGTCTTACGAGTATTTTAACATGCAGAGTCGAAAATCCAGCCGCGAAATAGTATTCGTACACGTTGGTTATGGTTAAGCTGAGGGAAGCCTACCCCGCTATGGTTTAA
>CABUCT010000162.1 GCA_902490145.1 uncultured Oscillospiraceae bacterium | reverse complement strand
AGAGAATACATATTGATTCCTCGCCGATAGAGTATATGCAAAAAATACTTCCATGGGAACAAGCTGGAGCAAAGTTGATACAGTGCTGAAATATTAAAATGTTATTTTTATACTTAAGTGTCATTTTGTGAGTCGAAAAAGACAGCCAACAATTTTACTAAATTTATGGTGCTTGACAGCATGTGGTATAATATTTTTATTATACTTATAATGATGATTTTGTTAAAATCCTGCACAGAGGAGCTAACCGACAGAAGATTTTCTGAATGTACTTGTTACAATTGGCAGTGAGATTAAAGACAAGCGGATAATAAAATGAGTTTGAATATTCGGGCTGTGGAATGTCAGGTAAGCTACGTGCAAAAGGAGAGAAAAAATGAAGGCATTCGGAAATTATCATCCATTTGTTCTTATGATATATTTTTTATCGGTATTGTTGATTGCTATGTTTATATCAAATCCGATTTTGCAGTCCATTGCACTTATTGGAGGAGTTTTGTTCAGTATAATGCTCCAAACGCGAGAAAAGTTATCAGGAAATATTGGGTTTTATGTTCTTCTTTTTTTGATGATTGCTGTTACCAACCCTCTTTTCTCGCATAACGGAGCTACACCGTTATTATTTGTAAACGGGAAGCCTGTCACATTAGAAGCTTTTATATATGGCATTGCCGTTGCGGTAACGATAATTGGAGTAATACTTTGGTGTAAATGCTACAGCGAAATTATGACAAGCGATAAATTCCTTTATCTTTTTGGAAAAGTCATTCCGAATCTGTCACTGGTTCTTTCAATGGCACTTCGATTCATTCCTATGTTTAAACGTCAGATGCATAAGGTCACCCGTGCACAGAAAGCTATAGGATTTTACTCTTCAAAAAGCTTTACGGACAAGATAAAAAGCTATATGCGTGTTTTTATGTCCATAATTTCATGGTCACTTGAAAATGCAATGGAAACGTCGGCTTCGATGAAAGCCAGAGGATACGGGATGAAATCCAGAACTAATTTTTCGCTGTTTCGTTTTTATTCAAATGATGCAGTGTTAATTGCAGTATGTGTTTTAATGCTTAGTATTACGATCACGGGGGTTGCCATGGGTGAAACCGCCTTTTATTATTATCCAAGAATCAGTCAACTTAATTTCTCTCCAATAGCCTGTGCTTCTTATGTGGCGTTTGGAATTTTATCTTTCTTGCCCTTTATCATTGAAGCAAAGGAGGCACTTGTATGGAAATATTACATATCGAGGATCTGAGTTTTCGTTATCCTAAAACAGAAAAAAATGCAATTAAGAATGTGAATTTAAATATTAATAGTGGTGAATTTGTTGTTGTTTGCGGTGAATCAGGATGCGGAAAGACCACATTTTTAAAGTTGCTTAAAAAGGAACTCTCTCCTGCCGGCGAAAAAACAGGAGAAATTTTTTATAATGGAATTCCTCAGGAGGAAATTAGCAAAAAAATCAGTGCTTCCGAGATCGGATATGTGCTTCAAAATCCGGACAATCAAATCGTAACCGATAAGGTTTGGCATGAGCTGGCCTTTGGTCTTGAAAATCTTGGTGTACCGACAGAAGTTATTCGCCGAAGAGTAGGAGAAATGGCAAGTTATTTCGGAATACAGGATTGGTTTCGTAAGAAAACCGATGAACTTTCGGGTGGACAAAAACAGCTTTTGAACCTTGCGGCAGTTATGGTTATGCATCCGAAGATATTGATACTGGACGAGCCTACAGCTCAGCTTGATCCTATTGCGGCTTCCGATTTTATCTCGACGCTTCAAAAACTCAATCGTGAACTCGGACTGACGATTATTTTGGCAGAACACCGTCTTGAGGAAGTTTTCCCGATTGCAGACAAG
>CABUCT010000161.1 GCA_902490145.1 uncultured Oscillospiraceae bacterium | reverse complement strand
CCATAGTTATTCCAGATACTATTCCCGGTATACTCAGCGGCATGATTACCCTGCGAAAGGTGCTGAATGCACCGGCTCCCAAATCCTGAGAAGCCTCAATTGTGGCCTCTTCGATTCGTGACATTACCGTATATATCGGCAGTATCATATAGGGAATAAAGTTATACACCATTCCTGCCACAACCGCACCTTTTGTGTTTATCATATGAACTGTGGGCAGACCTATCCATGAAAGCAAAGTATTTATAAATCCCGTATCCTCCAATATTTTCATGAGTGAATAAGTCCTTAGCAAAAGATTTATCCACATTGGAAGCATAATAAGAATCATCATAAACTTTTGCTTTCTTTTGCTCATACGAGAAATAAAATATGCAAGCGGATAGGCAATAAGCAAACAGATAACGGTTGCAACCGCACCAAGCCATATAGACATTAAAAATGTATCCGCAAATCCGCTTATTTCTCTTATATTAGCAAAAGTAAACTTCCCATTTGCATCAGTGAAAGCATAATAAAGCACCATTGCAAGCGGCACAACAATAAATATTGACGACCAAACAAGATAAGGTGCTGAAATAAGCTTTTGGGAAAGCGTCATTTTTTTATTCAACGCCGGTCAAACCTCCCTCTTCCTGATTATCAATTTGATCGGAAGTTTCATATTCAGGATCTGACATATGCTCCATTTCATCACTGAAAGTGCTGTAATCCCCAAACATTCCCGAATATTCGGACTTTTTCATAATGTGAATAGCATCGGGATTAATGATCAAACCGATGTGATCGCCTTCATTAATACAGGCAGTCGTCTGAATCATCCATTTAAAACCGTTTATATCCACAATAACTTCATAATGCACACCCTTAAAAGTAGAGTTTGTTACGATTCCTGAAAGCTCTCCCTTCATTGGCTCGGTAACAACAATATCCTCGGGGCGAATTACAGCATCAACCGATTCATTCTTATTGAATCCTCCGTCTACACAGTCAAAAACACGCCCTGCAAAACGGCATTTATAATTATCAAGCATTACTGCGTCTATTATATTGCTCTCACCGATAAAATCAGCGACGAACGCATTTTTCGGCTCGTTATATATATCTTGAGGCGTTCCTATCTGCTGAATAACGCCCTGATCCATTACTACCACACGATCAGACATAGAAAGTGCTTCCTCCTGGTCATGAGTAACAAAAACAAATGTGATTCCAAGGCTCTGCTGAAGCTTTTTAAGCTCAACCTGCATATCTTTTCTGAGTTTTAAATCCAAAGCCGCCAACGGCTCATCCAAAAGCAAAACTTTCGGACGAGTTACAACCGCTCTTGCAATAGCAACACGCTGCTGCTGCCCGCCTGACAATGCATTTATCTTTCTCTTTTCAAATCCACGCAGATTAACAAGATCAATTGCATCATAAACTCGTTTATATATTTCTTTTTCCGGTAGTTTTCTGATCCTTAGACCAAAAGCTACATTTTCAAACACATTAAGATGTTCAAACAAAGCATATCTTTGAAATATCGTACTTACCTGACGCTTATGAGGCGGAATTCCATTGATGCATTTTTCATCAAAAAAAACCTTGCCTGTGGCCGGCTCGACAAAACCACCTATTAACCGTAAGGTTGTAGTTTTGCCGCAGCCCGAAGGACCCAGCAAGGTTATAAATTCTCCATCTTTTATCGACAGCGAAATATTGTCAAGAATTGTCTCATTATCGTATTTAACCGAAATTCCATCAAGATAAATGATGTTGTTGTCGGACATTTATGCATCCCTTTCCTTACTCTCCAATATGATATTAAATATAGTATTTTCCGAACTAAATGTCAAGAGATTTCACAAATAATAAATACAATTATTAAAAAATAATCATT
>CABUCT010000160.1 GCA_902490145.1 uncultured Oscillospiraceae bacterium | reverse complement strand
GTCGTTGGTTCGAGTCCAACAGGTGGCGCCACGTCGGAGCAAGCTTTGTATCGCTTGCTCCGACTTTTTTCAAAAAGTCAGAGTGTACTCATGCCGCTGCTCCTTCTTATTCACAAAAAAGTCACACTCAGCTCACCTGTTCGGTCGTAAACTCCCTCACAACGGGTTGCTGTCACTACTAACTTTTTGCGAGTTGCGTGAGTTCAAATTCACTTCTGAACAGTTGAAAATATCTTTTTCGCACCAACTTGACGTAAAAGACAAACCTGTTTCAAAGATAAATAGAAGCAGGTTTGTCTATTTTTATTGTGCAATCAAAACTACCAGTAGTGTTGGTAAGCTGAGGAGAATCAAACACAATATGCCGGAAACTTGAAGCTGCGGTGGCTTTTCACGTTTTAACCGTTGTCGGGCATAGCCTGATTGTCATTTCAAACACAAAAATCCATCCGTACCTTCAAAAGCAAAAAATCCACACCTGCTGCATTTTCGGTGCATAGCAGTTTAAAATGAACATATTTTTGCCCCGACAAGACATAAAATCGACGGTATACTGCCGTATGCCAAGATTTGAAGCGTCGGTTTCAGCAGAAATAGGGCATTTTAAACCATGTTGGGTTCGACACTCATCAGTTTAAGCAACGTTGGCTAATCTAAACCCGATTTTAAAGGACGGATTTCCGCCTTTGCTTTGTTAAAATACTCGAGAATCCGAAAGGATCAACTGCGTTTTATGCCTCGCATAGACAAAATCGGCCTTTTTAAAATTCTTCGACCTAAAACGAAAGGAATTTTGAGCAATTTGCGTGTGGAGAAAGCCACAAGGCTAACGCCTGCGGGTACGACAAGCCGAAAATCGCCGAAATTAAGCCGTTTTAGGCGGGTTCGGACTTGTCGACTTTGCTTATGGTTATGTGGTTAGGAATAACAAAGGATGGGGAAATGGATGTATTATGTTTTTGCAAAAGGAATGAGCTTGATGCATTTTACCGTATGTTTCCTATTGAATTCCAATTTTTCCTCAAACTATTATGCTGAATTAGTTAAAGCAATTTGCTCATCGAGTAGAGAGAGCGGGACATGTTGTTAAAATGCTTCTACGTATTATATTGATCTAAATGATGTTTTGCAAAAGATTCCACACAAAAAAGGATTTGACCAAACGCTTTAATATTGCGATATAGAAAAGAGGTATTGTTATGAAAAAAGCTATAGCATGGCTGATAGCAATTGCCGCGGGTTCAGCTTTGTGCTTTATTATTTTGGACTACTTTAACATCTTTACAGCCATTGGCGTTGATATAAGTCGATTTAATCTGGATGCATTGGCAATTGTCGTTTCTATCGTTGGGTGTGCCATCGCTGGTGCATTAACTCTTTGGAGTGTAATAAAAACCATTGATGCAAGTCGTGAAGAACAAAAAAATGAGAACAAACGAATTGTAATGCCTATGATTAAAATATCTCCTACAGAGTATGATTACAAACAAAAATATATAGTATTTGATTTCAATTTTACAGAAGAAAGCATGCAGCAGCTATGGAAAGCTGATGATGTTGCAACTAATATAGCAATAAATATTAAAAATGTAGGACAACGTGAATTATTGGATTTACATATTGGAGGCTTCTCCTCATCTTATTTTCATGAAGGGGGCAGCTTTTATATGTTATCTCCAATCGTTTATGCTGATGATTCAATGGATCTTACTTTCTATGTATATAATAAAGGTATAGATTATCTGGATTTAAAGGCTTATGATACATGGATTTCCAATATTACCTTTGATCTCTATTATAAGGACTGTTTAGGAACGTGGTACACACAGAAATTTACGCTTTCGTTTATGCATAGGCTTACTAAGCAATCCGAGGGATCTGAGAGTGAATTAAACATCACTCT
>CABUCT010000159.1 GCA_902490145.1 uncultured Oscillospiraceae bacterium | reverse complement strand
CGTATAAAACAAAAAGCCATGATTTGTGGCGTACTCCGTATGGAAGTGCGCCACAACGAAATAAATCCCTTCGGGATTTGTTAAATGCACTTTGTGCGTGAATATATATCTTCGGAATGTTAAATGCCTACAACCCGAGGAAATTTATTTCATTCCACATTCGGCGACAGCCGAATATTTCACAATGCGGAGCATTTCACATTTTGCAAAAGCAAAATATTTCACTCAAAACAAAAATCGAGCAAGATCCGAAAGGATAAATGCTCGGTTTTAATTTTTACCCACCGAGAAGTATGAGTGCCTCCTTAGGTAGTGAGTAAGTGCGCTCTTGTTTTTTTAATCACGTGCTTTTCAGTTGCAAAACATAATAGGGTTCAGAATGGGGTTCTGTGTCAGCACTTCTATAAATGTTTTGGGTTATACCAATTTGCTTGAAACCAAACTTCAATAAGATGTGCTTCGATATTTCATTATTTTCGATATGCGTTGCAGATAAATACTCCGCATATTCTTTTGCGGTGGGAATAATTGCGGCAAGTGCTTCTGAAAGTAATCCCTTGCCTTGAAATTCTTCCGAGACCGAAAAGCCGAGATTCCGTGTATTTTCATGTCCCATGGCATCCTTATTGATGCCAATCATGCCGATCACCTTGTGATTTTCTTTTAGTTCCATTGCATAATTGTTTCGTTTTTCTATCAAGTATTGCAACAACTCATAGCATTTATCCTTCGTGGTAACAGGTGTAGTGCCCATTGTCTTGTTAATGGTTGGATTTGACACGATAGTATACATATCATCCAAATCCAGCTCATCCCAATCACGCAAAATCAAACGCTCGGTTTCGATTTTTTTCATAGTCTTTCTTTCACTTTCGGTGTTTTCATATATTGTAGTATATAAATGCTTAAAAGTCAATGGAGAGGCTACTTTCTTACGTAGACTCTCCATTCGCGTGGCTTTTTTATATTCAAATAAGTGAATCAAGCTCTTTGAGAATTTCGTTTATTCTCGATTTCTTTTGATTATATTCTCTGACCTTTCCAGATTCCTCGTCGTACTTCTTATTGTTTTCGGCATATTTATATTCAAGTTTCTTTCTGCATTCTTCATCTGTTTTATCAAGAGCAGAGGCACGAGCTGTTTTCTTTCGCGATGAACCGATAACAAAGCTGACAACAAGTATCGCCACACCGGCAGCCGCGATAATCCATTTGACAAAACCCAAACTTCCGAGAACAAACAAACCCGCAAACGCAAGTACCGCTCCTATAATTTCCGGAAAAAGTGTCGGTGCAAATTGCTTGAAAGTTCTTACATCCGGTTTTGCCCCTTCTGCAAATGCCTCTACCGAATTATAGTGACTGCAATTAACTTTCGGTTCCTCGTCAGGCATACTTGCCTGAATTTCAAAGTATTCTTTTTCAAGGGAAACTATTTTCCCATAGTTCGGAGCGTTTTTATCACGTTCAAAAACCAATTTTGTAAAATCTACTGTTTCCGTAACGGAATATGTATCTCCTCCACGCGTTTCAATATGAGAGTCCTTGTTATAAACGCGCTGAGAACTTTTCAATACCCAACCAAATTGAGACCAAAATTCAATTGTGCTTTGCTCTTCGCTGTTTTTTACGCTCAATGTTTTGATTTCCATTGCCATACAGATATCCTCCAAAATAAAAAATATTTAGAATAAAGTAGAAAAACAATTTCTATAATCAGATTATAGCGGATTTTCCGCTATATGTCAATAGCGAATTTTCCGCTATGATAAAATAATTCGGGTGATAATAATGAAATACGAAAGAATAAGAGCTTTAAGAGAAGATAAAGACCTGACACAAACACAAATGGGAAAAGTTTTGTCTTGCAGTCAACGTGTATACAGCAATTATGAGCGCGGAGAGCT
>CABUCT010000158.1 GCA_902490145.1 uncultured Oscillospiraceae bacterium | reverse complement strand
ACATATGAATTCCGTCAACAGCAAACTTTTCAATTTCACTCTTTAAATCTTCAAATCCGTCACCGTTTTTTGCAGACAGAGGAATAACAGCTGAAAAATTATAAAGGGAATTATATTCGCAAATTATTGACAACAAATCGCTTTTTTCTTTAATAATGTCAATTTTATTAATTACAAGTATTGCAGGCTGTTTTGATTTTTCAAGCTTTTTGCAAAGCTCGGCTTCTATCTCAGACGGCTTTTTAGATGCATCCACCACAAGCATACAAAGCTCAACATCGCTCATACCGTCACCAACAGCTTTTATCATATTTTCGCCTAAAACTGTACGAGGCTTATGAAAGCCGGGTGTGTCAACAAATACATATTGGTTGTTACCTTCAGTAAGTACGCCCATAACCCTGGTTCGTGTGGTCTGAGGTTTATCAGATACGATAACTACCTTTTGACCCAAAAACCTGTTCATGATAGAAGATTTTCCGGCATTTGGCCGTCCGATTATTGCCACAAAGGCAGATTTTTGTGTTTTCAAATGATTATCCCCAAATCAGTCAAGAGTATAATTGGATGAACGAGGAAGCCCCAGCTGTTCCATAACAGTTTCTTCTTTTTCTCTCATTCTTACAGCCTCAATGCCGCCTGCTTCATGATCGTATCCTAAAAGATGCAGCATTGAGTGTGCAGTTAAGTAAGCCATTTCACGCTGGAATGTATGTCCGTATTCCTCAGCCTGTGCATAAGCCTTTGGAATTGAAATTACTATATCTCCGAGAAGCAAAGCCCCTGTTTCAGGATTACGGTCATATTCGCCGTTTTCTCCCAAAGGAAAGGACAATACATCGGTGGTACGATCAACATTGCGATGTTTAAAATTCAATTCATGCATATACTCATCATCTACAAAGGTAATATCAACCTCTGCAAAATCAGAGAATCCTTCCATTATTAACACTGCGTTGCAGCATCTTCGGAGAAGCATCCTGATCCCGGTTGGTATTTTGTGTTGTTTTTGATTGTTGCTGAAAATAACTTTTACTTTTTCCATAGTATTTTCCCCTTTCTTTGAGATAAAGGCATCTATCTTTTTTTGCTTTGATTGTATTTATCATATGCCTTAATAATAGACTGTACAAGTTTATGACGCACCACGTCTTTTTCATTAAGTTTTATAACCGAAACATCATCTACATTTTTAAGAACAGCAGTTGCTTCCACAAGACCTGATTTTCGGTTATCCAATAAATCGATTTGTGTGATATCTCCTGTTACAACTATCTTTGAATTAAAGCCCAAACGAGTTAAAAACATTTTCATTTGTTCGGGAGTGGTATTTTGAGCCTCGTCCAGGATAATAAAACTGTCGTCAAGAGTTCTGCCTCGCATATAAGCAAGAGGTGCAACCTCAATATTTCCTCGTTCTTGATATTTCATAAAATTTTCTGCACCAAGCATATCAAAAAGAGCATCATATAAAGGACGTAAATAAGGATCCACCTTTTGCTGAAGGTCTCCGGGTAAAAAGCCCAGCTTTTCTCCTGCTTCTACAGCAGGTCTGGTCAATACGATACGGTTTACCTCGCGGGCACGGAACGCCATTACTGCCATTGCAACTGCTAAATACGTCTTTCCGGTTCCGGCAGGTCCGACAGCCAAAGTGATTGTATTATCCTTTATCGCTTCAACATATTTCTGTTGACCCAAGGTCTTTGGCTTTACTGGGCGTCCCTTTGAGGTAATACAGATACAGTCAGTATCAGAAAGTCTGGAAAGCTTGTCCTCATCGCCGTCGGCTACTAAAGAAAGCACGTAACCGACATTTTGATCATTTAGAGTTTCTCCGCGATTAAGCATTAAAAGCAGGCTGTTTATAGCTCTTGTGGCCAATGCAACATTCTCGGTCTCACCGGAAACTTTAAG
>CABUCT010000157.1 GCA_902490145.1 uncultured Oscillospiraceae bacterium | reverse complement strand
AGATTATCTACAATCAGTCTGTTGGACCCTATAGTGACGCCCAAAACAAATAGTAACAAAAATACTGTATAAGATATGGATACCTCCACTTTGCGCAAAAACGAGATACGACGCAAACCATAACCGATTATTATGCCTAAGATCATCAGGCCAAGTATTTTAAACATATCAACTCTAGTTTAGATCATACGCGGGGCAACAACCTGCCGGACAGAGGAGCTTATTCCTTCGCTCCCACTGGCAAGTATGCAACAACAACCGCAATTACAAAATAATTAGTAACTGAAAAACAGACTACCGGCATCATTGTATCCGGCAAAAAAGAAAAATAATGTAGGATAACTTAGATGAAACCGCTAAACCAATGTACATGCACGACACTACAGCAACAGATTTGTTCGTTCTGCAGCAATCGTTTCAGAGGATTATATGTACATAAATGTTTCATCATTGTCTTGAATTTGGGTGCAAAGGTATAGCTTTGCTGCATATTTTCCAAATATATATTCAACAAAATAAAGAAAAGGCTCAGTATAAGCCATATTTCAACAAGAGATTAAAACCGGAAAATATTTATGTTTTATGTAACGCCTCCACCAGCAACGTAATGTTCGCCATAAACAGCCTCACCGAAATAGCCAACAGAATGATACCGAAAAACTTACGGATAATATAAATACCGCCCTTACCCAGGAAGCGTTCCACACGCCCGGTCATACTAACAACAAAATACACCCATATCATATTCAGCACCAAAGCGATGATAATATTAACACTGGCATACTCCGCACGGAGGGAAAGCAAGGTGGTAAATGCACCGGCACCCGCCAGCAACGGGAAAACCAGCGGCACTAAAGTCGCTTCCTTAATAGGTCCCTGATTCTTAAATATCTCTACATCCAGAATCATTTCCAACGACATCAGGAAGATAACAAATGCACCGGCCACCGCAAACGATTCAATATCTACATGAAATAACTTTAACATCATGTCTCCTGCGTAGAAAAAGCCAATCAACAATGCAAAAGATATTAACGTAGCCTTCAGCGCGTTCACTTCTTTGCCTTTTTCCTTCAAATTGATGATGATAGGAATAGAACCAATGATATCGATAACTGCGAACAGTACAATAAAAGCACTGATCATTTGTTGTAAATTGAATGCTGCAAACATGTGTCCCTCCTTTTTTTTGCAAAGATAATCGATTTTTATGCATTCCACAAGATTTAATTGCCTGAATGAATAGCACGTTTAAGAAATAATAAAAAAAACAAAAAGAAAGGCAAAGTGTTTACGGTACATAGCGATTATGCTTACATTTGTTTTCAAACAAGAAGTTGATAAAGATATGGAAACGATGTATGACACCCTGCTCCAATTGCCACTGTTTCAAGGACTCGCTCATGAGGACTTCACTAATATATTGGGAAAAGTAAAATTACATTTCACCAAGCATAAAGCTGGAGAAACTTTAGTAAAAAAAGGAACAACATGTGGACAGTTAATATTTATCTTGAACGGGGAAATCGCTTCATCCACCTCATCCACAGATAACTCTTACACCTTCACGGAGTATTTTCAGGCACCATACCTGATTGAACCGCAATCTTTGTTCGGCATGAATACGTCTTACGTATCCACTCACATAGCTCGTACAGAAGTAAATACCGTAACTATCAGTAAGGCATTTGTGATGAACGACCTGTTCAGATATGAAATTTTCCGCCTCAACTATATGAATATCATCAGTAACCGGGCACAAACGTGCTATAACCGTTTGTGGACGAAAGTTCCGGAGAAGCTCGAAGCGCGGATCGCCGATTTTATCCTCTCCCACATCGAACGTCCTTCCGGAGAAAAGATACTGAAAATCAAGATGGAAGAACTTGCAAATGCCATCAATGATACACGATTGGGAGTATCGAAAGCATTGAATGGCATGCAAGAAGACGGCCTG
>CABUCT010000156.1 GCA_902490145.1 uncultured Oscillospiraceae bacterium | reverse complement strand
ATTATAGGTGGAAATCGGTCGTCATTATTTGAAGCAGGTTAAAGTGCGGGGTCATCCCGCACAACCTACTTCGGACGGCAGAGCCGACCGTTGGGGGAGTTTTACAAAAAATCAAAACTATATTTAAGTGGTCTTGCAGTAAGGAGACCAGCTATGAAAAGTCAAGAGAAAAATAAGATTAAACAAGACGGGTAGGATCGAACAGAACATTGTGCTTTAGGAGGGTGAAAATAACGCGAACAAGTTTATGAGCGACATGACCTAAAGCACCGTAGTGACTGAGACCTTGAGAAAGTTTCAGTTGGTAATAATTGAAAAAGGTATCGTTTTTTAAAGTGAGCTGCCAAGCGGAATTGATTAAAGCGAAACGAAGTATTTTAGAACCGCGTTTGGACATCTTTGTGGAACGTGCTTTAAACTTGCCGGACTGACAAACGGTAGGGTCAAGACCTGCGTAAGCCAAAAGCTTGGCAGGTGAAGCGAAACGGTCAATATTTCCGATTTCACCTAAAATCATCGCACCGTCAATAGCGCCGATTCCGGGAATGGACATAATAACGGAATCAAGCTCACAAATAGTATCTTTAATAACATTTTCAATCTCATCAATTTGCTGTTCCAATAGCTCAATTTGCTGAATGGTTTGAGCTATTTGAATGGATATGTAGGGGTTCTTCACTCCTACGGAGGATTTAGCCAGACTTTTTAAGGCTTCGGCCGTACTTCTTGAGAAGCGTCCGCGAGACGCATTTGAGAGGAGCCTGCTTAAAGAATCTAAGCGTAAGGCGGCTATCTCTGCGGGTGAAGAACACCGTTTCAAGAGCGTATAGCAGGCGGAAATGTGAATGCCGGATTTAAAAAAAGAAAGCAATTCGGGGAAAAGCAGGTTGACATATCCCGAAAGCTGAATTTTGAGTCTTGCCTTGGATTTTTTGAGGCTTTGACGAAAACGGCAGAGGGATTTCAGCTTTAATGATTGCGTATCCTGCTCGGTGTATAAGCGATAAGAATTGACCATAAGAGATTTAATAATCAAAAGAGTATCAACCTTATCGGTTTTGGTTTTTCTGATGTTGATTTTACGCAAAGTAGCGGTTTGAATAGGATTGATCACAGCAAGCTTGTAACCGGAATCAAAAAGAAAACAAATAAGGTTTTCGGAATAGATACCGGTAGATTCAAGACCGATGATCAATTGCTCTTTCGGAAAAGAAGCGATTTTTGAAATGAACTTCGCAAATCCGGGCGCGTCGTTGTCAAAAGCAAAGGGTTCAACGAGAACAACGCCGTCCGAATCCGCGGCAGCTGCGTAATGTGTGGTTTTGGCTACATCAATACCGACATAAATCATACAAAGGACCTCCGAAAAGATGGGATACACCGCACCGAGCCAACGGAAAATATCCGCGTAAACTTGCGTGACATAAAGAATCGCAAAAGCGTTCTATCCAGCTATAAACATTTAGAATAAATCCGTGGCAATACACTCCCTAAAGTCATCAATGTGACAAGAACAAATAAAAAGTCCACGGTGTTCTGAATAATTATATCACAAATCCGACCCTACGGCGCGGTGCGCCGCATATAAAAAGCTTCAGTCGCTGCGCTCCCTCGGCTTTTTATATGCTTGTCTTTGAGGTGAGCGTAAATAATTTAGAAAGGGTATGATGTAGCCTTAACTATATCATACAAGAATATATGTAAAATGCGGTTTGTATCTTTCGGGAAGTATATCTAAAACAATCTTGTTTTCGGCGCACAGGCGTCAATGTTCGGCATAATTACCCCAAAGGAAATGATAAAATTTTTCAGGATAATGTTTTATAAAACACGATAAAGATAAATTAAGACACATAACCAGAAAAATTCAGACATTGTTATAATCCACAAAATATTGTAAAATATAATCGAAAGATAATACAGATTATGCAACACTGTATATCTGGCTGTGCGAAATAAAATA
>CABUCT010000155.1 GCA_902490145.1 uncultured Oscillospiraceae bacterium | reverse complement strand
CTCGGGCTGTCCCCATCTTTTAATGGGAAGAAGTCCTCCTTCGATAAGGTTATCATATTTTTCTTTAACAGCGGCAGTCATTCCGGTCTTGATTATTCCGGGACGAATCTCATTAACAAGTATTCCCTCATCAGCAAGACGATCTGCAAAAAGCTTTGTGACCATAGAAACACCGGCCTTGGAAATACAATATTCTCCGCGGCTTATTGAGGATGTGTATGCAGACATTGAGGAAATATTGATTATGTATCCTTTTATGCTGTCGACCGGATCATTTTTTATCATTTCATTTGCAACAATTTGACTTAAGAACATTGTTCCCTTTGTGTTGATATCCATCACCCTGTCATAGCTTTCTTCAGTCATTTCCAAAAGATCGTTTCTGACCGTAGGTGCAACTCCCGCTACATTAACAAGTACATCAATCTGTCGGCCGAAATCCAGTGCCTCAACGACTAATTTTTTTCTATCTTCACTTTTTGACAAATCGCCGCAAAAATATTTGAAGCAACCTCCGAGCTCGATGAATTTTTCTTTAATAACATCAAACGGTGCAACATCCATACCAAAAACTTTAAATCCGTTTTTGGTAAGCTTTTGTACGACTGAAAATCCTATTCCTCCGGCACATCCGGTAACTATTGCTGTTTTCATTTATATCACCTTTCATTTATTACAATACTTTTTATATATGGGCATATATGTATCCGAATCCTTAACAATGCATCCCGGAGTTCCTCCGGCACGCATAATATCCGTGCATTTGCTGCAAGCAATACAACCTTTTTTCGGATCAAAGCAGCCGTTAACAATATCATTTGCAAAATCAGGATAGGCAAATATCATTCTCCCGAATCCCGCAAAGGAAAATCCGCCGTCATTAATATATGCCGCAGCAACCGACGGAGCAGCGGCACCGAGGAAAGTGAGTCCGGATGATATTAAATGTACGTTTTGATTCTGTTTTTGCAGGAAGCTTATTCCGTTTAACATGCGTGCAACTCCGCAAAGCGGATGCTCGGGAGGTTCATATCCGCCACTTGCATACGGACGATTAACATGTGGATTAAAATACGGATTTCCCATAGTAATATTGAGCAGTTCGACCCCATATACCGAAAGCTCTTTTATAAGAAGATCTGCCTCGGTAAAATCAGGTTCGATTCCTCCACTTTCTTTTACTCCGAATCCATAAGGATATTCAAATCCGTCATAAACATTCATTCGTGATGAAACAATAAAATCACTGCCGCAATTTTCTATCGAATCCTTTATACTTTCACGCAAAAGACGTGTGCGGTTTTCAAAAGTTCCGCCGTATTTACCCTCTCTTGTATATGCAGAAAGAAGTTCGGAATTTAAATAACGGTGACAGCACTTTATATCCACGCCGTCAAATCCTGCTTTTTCAGCCAATCCTGCTGCCAAAACAAGTTTTTCATGAACAACATCTATTTGTTCATCTGTCAGTATTCTTGATTTATCAATCGGATTGTTCTTTTCAAAAATCGGATTGTTATAGGCAATAAGAGGAGCCGGTTTTCCCTCAGGCTTACTGTATCTTCCCGAATGTGTGGCCTGCATAATAACGATGGGGGAAAAACCATTTTTTTTCATTCCCCATTCTTTTATGTCTTCAACAATTTTCTTGAATTCATCAAGATTATTCTCATTGATATAAAGTTGTCTTGGATTTGCCCGACCCTCGTTACACACGGCCGTCGCCTCAAACCAAATAATCCCCGAACCGCCTTTGGACAGTCTTTTATACCTTCTGTACGTAAGCTCATCGGGTTCACCTGTGTATGTTCCGTCACACCCCTCCATAGCCTGACAAACCAACCTGTTTTTTATTTCTTTATTTTTTAGCGTAAGCGGTTTTGATAACACCGATAAATCTTCTGTATAAGGTAAATTAGTGTTAAGTTCATCATTTTGCTCCAAGAATTCTTTGGTTGTTTTATACACTCTCGGCTTC
>CABUCT010000154.1 GCA_902490145.1 uncultured Oscillospiraceae bacterium | reverse complement strand
CTTTGCAAAACGGTTCAATGTGTACTGTTGAGCTTTCAAAAGTCTCGGGCGGAGATCTCAGATTTGATCTTAACGATACATATGCAGCGGGAGAATATCTTTTTGTTGCTGACGGAGTTACTTCCATTATGACCAACAGCTCGCAATATGGATATTATTTCCTCGACGGAACTCCTTCAAGAGGCCTTTTGAACATGAGTCTTGTATTTTCAGAGGAGGCAGAAAGTTATCTTAATGTTGTAAGTGACGAGCCTTTCGCTGTTAACAGCGGAAATAACCGCACCACTCAGGCTGAAAAAAGCCGAGCGAAAGGAATTTACGAAAAATATACAAATGATTTGTCACAATTCCCCTGCTATTTCAATATCGGAGATACTGCTTATACTGGATTCGGAAGCAGCGACTTTACTCTAGCAGATAAGAAAACTTCAAATGATGAAAGCAAACACTGCGAAACAACTCTTTTCACCATTAATCACAAAAGCGGTCTGACTTTCATGCTCACTACGGTGTTTTATCCTGATTATGCCGCATTTGATTGGGTAATTTACATTAAAAATAACGGAAATTCAAATTCTCCGATCGTTTCAAATCTCACCCCATGCTCGATAAACTTTGAAGGAAATGATCCTGCAATTATCGGAAGCTATGGAGATTATTTGGGTGTTACAGCTCCTTATACCAGCCGCGACACTTATTTAAGAGACGGCGAAAAAATTTCTTTCACACCGCAAAAAGGACGTGCAACCGACGGTGCATTCCCGTATTATAACTTTGAATACGGAAACAAAGGTGCACTTATTGCTATCGGCTGGTCGGCTATTTGGAATTCATCCTTCGATTATAACAACGGAACAACAACCTTTACTGCAAAGCAGGAAACCTTTAACTCATACATTGAACCGGGTGAAATTGCAAGGACTCCGTTAACCGCCGTTGTTCTTTATGACGGACGTGACACCGACCGTGCCACCAATCTTTGGAGACGCTGGTTTATTGATTGCAACATGTACCGCGATAACGGCAAGGATCTTACTGAACCGTTTATTGCCGGTGTAACATCAGGCATTTTCAGTGAGATGGAAAAAGCCACCGAAGCAAACCAGAATCAGTGTATTGATGCATATGTTACAAATGGAATTGACCTTGATGTATGGTGGATGGATGCCGGATGGTACCCCTGCAATGATGGTGGATCAAACAATTGGCTTAAAGTCGGTAACTGGACTGCTGATACGTCCCGATTCCCCACAAACTTTAAGAGCATATCCGAAAATGCAAATTCAAAGGGCATAAAGACTTTGCTTTGGTTTGAACCCGAACGTGTCGGCCTTTCCTATTCCGAGCTCGATGCTATAAACGGAACCGGAGTTAAAAAAGAATGGCTGGTCGGATATAATGAGTCTAACCGCAGCAATTATGAAGAAGATTATTACTTCCAGCTCGATATGAGCAATCCCGAAGCAATGGCATGGCTCAAGAGTCAGATTGCAAAGGTTCTGACCGACGGTGGAATTTCAATTTATCGTGAAGATTTTAATATTGAACGTACTGCCAAAAACTATCTTACTTATAACAATACTCACCGTGATCGCCAGGGTATACTTGAAAACAAGTGTGTCCAGGGACACTATGAGTTCTGGAAATATCTTAATGAGCTTGACAATATTGAGCTTATCGACTCATGTGCAAGCGGAGGACATCGTCTTGATCTTGAATCAATCCGTCTTTCGGTTGCTCTTCATCCCACCGATTATGTTTATAAAGATATGGCTGCAAAACAGGTTGCAAGCTATAACATAGCTTCGTGGATCCCCTTTGCAGGAGCAAATACTTCTTCAGATAGCTTAAGGGTAATACCTTATTCGGTGCGTTCAGCGTTCCGTCAAGCACTCATTCTTCAATATGACCCCAGAAACCTTTCTGCATCAGAATATGATAAGCTCAAAGGTCTTGTGGATGAATGGAAAACTATCAGCAAATATTTCTACAAAGACATTTATCAGCTTACAAAAGAAACCTA
>CABUCT010000153.1 GCA_902490145.1 uncultured Oscillospiraceae bacterium | reverse complement strand
TTACGGAAATGTAGGGGCATTAAAACATTTCAAAGAACGTCGTCCGAACCGTATTGTTGCTCTTTGCGGGTGCATGGTTCAGCAACCTCAGGTTGCCGAAAAAATCAAAAAGTCATATACTCATGTCGATTTGCTTTTCGGAACCCATGTGCTTCATAAACTTCCCGAGCTTATGTATGAACTGCTTTCGAAGAATCGCCGGATGTTTGATATCGGCGGGGAAGATACCATTGCAGAGGGTCTTGATACAAGACGCACCGGGGTAAAAGGCTGGCTGCCGGTTATGTATGGCTGCAATAATTTTTGTACATACTGTATAGTGCCTTATGTTCGCGGCCGGGAGCGAAGCCGAACTCCTGAAGCAGTGGTTGAAGAAGCAAAAGAAATGATAGCGTCGGGATATAAAGAAATCACTCTTCTCGGTCAAAATGTTAATTCATACGGAAAGAGTCTGGGAAATCCCGTTTCATTCGCACAGCTTCTCAGAAAGATAAACAGTCTTGACGGAGATTTTATCATCCGTTTTATGACTTCTCATCCAAAGGATTGTACCGAAGAGCTTCTTTCGGCAATGAGGGATTGTGAAAAGGTTGCCCCCCATCTTCATTTGCCGGTTCAATCGGGAAGCAACCGGATATTAAAGGCTATGAACCGTGTATATACACGCGAAAAATATATTTCGCTTGCTGAAAAGGCAAGAGAATATGTTCCGAATATATCTTTAACCAGTGATATTATTGTCGGCTTTCCGGGAGAGACCAGAGAAGATTTTGAAGAGACTGTTTCTCTTGTTAAAGAAATTGAATATTCTTCTCTTTTTACTTTTGTCTATTCGCCGAGAGAGGGGACTCCCGCCGCTGAAATGCCCGATCCGATTTCGGCAGATGAAAAGTCGAAATGGTTGTCCGAGCTTTCCGAGGTTCAGGAAGAAATTTCGGCAAAAAACAATCAAAAGGCTCTTGGAAGAACCTATCGGGTATTGGTCGAGGGACAAAATAAAAAAGGTTTGTTAAACGGCCGCAATGCTGAAAATATCAATGTTGAATTCGAGGGTGATCCCTCACTTATAAATAAGTTTGTGAATGTTACCGTTACCGAACCGCTTTCATTCGTGCTTAAAGGGAAAATTATGTAAGTCGGATGTATTGAGGTTTTTGACTTTGCTGATATAAATAAGCAAAGGTGAAAGTAGGGTAATAATATAAAAAATCGGAGGAAAATAAAAAATGGACATTATTGAACTTGCAAGACAGCTTGGAGCTGCGATTCAAAAAGAGGAGGCATACATTGCTTATCAGGCAGCAAAAACCGCAAATGATGAAGATGAAAAGCTTCAGAATCTTATCGGAGAATTCAACCTTCAGCGTATGTCGCTCACTAACGAGCTTCAAAAGCCCGAAGATCAGAAAAGCAAGAGCAAAATAGAGGAACTTAATAAGCAGCTCCAGAAGATTTATGATGATATTATGAACAATGAAAGTATGCAGAATTACAATGTTGCAAAGCACAATATGGATGAGGTTTCAAACAAAATCACTTCCATTATTGCTATGTGTATTGAGGGTGAGGACCCCGCAACTTGTGAGCCTGCCGGTTGTTCAGGAAGCTGTTCAACCTGCGGAGGATGTCACTAATTAACGTTTACCGAAGGGAGGTGTGAGCTTGTGGCCGAATATTCACCTATGATGAATCAATATTTTCGTATAAAAAATGAAAACCCCGGAGCTCTTTTGTTTTTCAGACTGGGCGATTTTTATGAGATGTTTTATGATGATGCGAAGCTTGTATCAAAAGAGCTTGAGTTTACACTTACCCAAAAAAGCTGCGGTAAGGAAGAAAAAGCCCCTATGTGCGGTGTGCCTTATCACAGCTGCGAGGCATATATTGCACGGTTGGTTGCAAAAGGATACAAGGTTGCAATTTGCGAACAAACTGAAGATCCTGCAACCGCCAAAGGACTTGTTAAGAGAGATGTAATACGTGTAATTACTCCCGGAACGGTCACAGAGAGCAGTATGCTTGATGAAGGTAAAAATAACTATCTTTCATGCATTTGCCGTATAGGCGACAGAGCGGGAATAGCTTTTATTGACACATCAACCGGAGAATTTTGTTTGACTTCGGTTAGTGGC
>CABUCT010000152.1 GCA_902490145.1 uncultured Oscillospiraceae bacterium | reverse complement strand
CGAGTATTTTAACAATACAGAGTCGAAAATCAAGCCGCGAAAATCGTGTTCGTACGTGTCGGTTATGGTTAAACCTAGCAATGTTTATTTGAAAGCAATTAGATATTTGGTATGTATGCTTTCAAGATAGAATATTTATACTGCCTTTTCGATAATGGCGGCAAGCACCGTGATGTCATCACTGTGGCCTTCGGGGCATCGACGTCGGGCGTAGTCGGCTATATGATCAGCGAGTTCCTGAGCATTTGAGTCTTTCCATACTTCAATCTCTACTCCTATCCAGTCATAACCGTCTGATAAAGCACCGTCTGACATCATTATTATTATATCTCCCTTAGAAAGGGCGAGCTCTGATTTGCAAAATTCTACATTTTTAAGAATACCCGCAGGCAGAGTTTCACTTTCTACTGCAATTGCTTTTGAATTTTTTCTTACTATGGTTACGGGAGCTCCGGCTTTGAAAAATCTTGTGAATCCACTGAAAAGATCTACCATAGTAATATCAATGGTGGCAAGGGATTCATCAGTAGATTTGAAAAGCATAGCCGAATTTACAATTTTAAGAGAACAATCTATACCAAATCCGGCTTTTAATAGTCTTGTCATAAGCCCGGATGCCATAACACCGTCTACTGCAGCTCTTCCTCCGCTTCCCATTCCGTCGCTGATCATAAGATAAAAATGACCTTTGCCGT
The DNA here is from genome assembly GCA_902490145.1 of uncultured Oscillospiraceae bacterium. GTDB lineage: Bacteria > Bacillota > Clostridia > Oscillospirales > Acutalibacteraceae > UMGS1484. The sequence continues at coordinate 1,440 of CABUCT010000152.1, read as the reverse complement.
CATTGAATGTGCTTACAGCGTCTCCGCAAAGTCGATTATTATTACAGTTGAATTGTGCAACACCGAAGTCCATCGACAGTTCCGCCCGTTCACTCACAGATATCATAATTGAATTGTCAAGCTCAGTTATAGAAGGTATATCAAAATCCCGGTCACATACAGAATTAAGCTCTTTAAGTATAAACGAGGAACTTATGCGTCCGTTTTCAGAAGGAAGAGCTTTTATTTCAACAGACATACGACCGTATTTGTCTATTCTGCAACAGATTCCATCAGTGTTAAGTCCGATTTTTTTCAGAGAAGCTTCGATTTTTTCTGCAGTGTCAGGATCAAAGCTGTCTGATTCTTCAAATTCTTCAGAAAGGCTTAAAAGCATTTCTGAAACACCGTTGAATTGTTCTGATATTACCGAACGAACCTCGGATAACCTTCGTTCAGCGGTATTTTTTGAAAGATAATCTGCAAAATTAGAAGCAAGGGAGTCAAGAAGCTTGTCCACATGTGCACATTTTTCTTTAAACTCTTCCGGCAAATCATAAGAAGAAAGCGAACGCTGACTTTTTAAGATTTTTGTGGCTGAAAGAAGTGCTTCCAAAGTTTTTCCTCGATTGGTTTCCCAACAGTAAATTCTAAGTCCGCATCCGCAGCAACAATCCTGTTCTGTTTTTGAAAAAATCTCATCGAAGTTAGGCGAACTTATATTTTTAAGTTTTTCTGAAACAGCATTAACCGTTTCGCTTACGTTTTCTAATGCTTCGGAAGCAAATCTTAGTCTTATAACAGCAGTGTCTCTTACACCGTCGGATTTAGCAAGAGTCGAGGGAGGGGAAAACAGAGCGGAAAATTTTATGGAAAGTTTTTTTGGCAGTATAAAAAACAATATTGTACCTATCATAACTTCATAGAGAATAATTAAAGATGCAGAATCTGAAAAATCCCGGAAAATTACAATACCGTTAGACAGAATAAATGCCACACAACATCCCATTTTACCGAATCGTGAAAATACTCCGGCCATAAGTCCGCCGAATGCAAATCCTAATGCTGAAAAAATGAAATCATCGCCTGTCAGGCAAAGAAACAGACCGATTGAGAGACCCGTTATTGCACCTGCAGGCTCGTGACCGAAAAGTGCGGCTGACAGAATAAGCATAACAGCAATTACGCGGGCAGGAGAAATTGAGAATATTTCAAACGGTACAAGTGAAATTAAAAGCATCGATACAGTAATTATAAGCGATGTCATTTTTTGAATTGACAAGGATTCTGTTTGATCATTTTCTATCACATCAAAGCCACAGGATATGAAATAAGCACTTCCGAGTGCAAGAAGAGCTTCTCCAACATAGATCATAAGTGCATTCATGGAAAAATCTGAAATAGATATTGCAGCGACTCCTGTTAATGTAAGAGACAAAAATGCACAGGATGAAGCAGTCA
>CABUCT010000151.1 GCA_902490145.1 uncultured Oscillospiraceae bacterium | reverse complement strand
ATTTATAAAAAAATGTATAATTATGTTGAATAAAAAGTCCCCTGTACAAATTGATAACTCTTAAAAGGATTGAAAATATTGACGTCTGAAATTTATAACAAACTTCTTGCACTTCGCAAAAAAATCATAGAAAAAGACTTTTCAAGAATGAACGATATGCAAAAGCAGGCAGTATTCCATACCGAAGGGCCTTTGCTTATTTTGGCAGGTGCAGGCAGCGGAAAAACTACCGTGCTTATAAATCGTATCGGAAATCTTGTGAAATATGGCTCAGCTCACCAAAGTGAAATACTTCCGCAAGATATATCGGAAAATGACATTGAAATTTTAGAAAAATATCTTAACGGAGAAAGCGTAAATGAGGTTCGTTTGTCTCAGCTTATTACAGTTGATCCACCAAGACCATATCAGATTTTGGCCATAACTTTTACTAACAAAGCGGCCGGAGAACTCAAAGAACGGCTTTCCGGGCTTTTAGGTGACGACGCTAACGACATATGGGCAGCTACCTTTCATTCGGCATGTCTTAGAATGCTTCGACGTTTCGCAGATCGTATCGGCTATTCATCCCATTTTACAATTTATGATACAGACGATTCCAAAAGAGTAATGAAAGAATGTCAAAAGGCACTTGGAATTGAAGACAAGCTTCTTTCTCACAAGGTTATTCTATCCCATATAAGCCATGCAAAGGACATGCTTATCACTCCTGAAGAATACGAAAAAGAGAATGCAGCAGATTATAAAAAAACAAACATCGCAAAAGCGTACAAGCTTTATCAAAAAAAGCTTAAAGATGCTGATGCAATGGATTTTGACGATATAATCGTACAAACCGTAAAACTCTTCAGAGAACATAAAGATGTGCTTAGTTTTTATCAAACCCGTTTCCGTTACATAATGGTTGACGAATACCAAGATACAAACCATGCCCAGTATATGCTTGTAAAACTCCTGGCTTCTTCGCATAGGAACATTTGCGTTGTGGGTGATGACAATCAAAGCATTTATACCTTTAGAGGTGCTACAATTGAGAATATTCTAAGTTTTGAAAGCGAATATAAAGACGCCAAAACCATTCGTCTTGAACAAAATTACCGTTCCACCGGTGCAATCCTTGATGCTGCAAATGCGGTTATAAGACACAACAAAAATCAAAAAGAGAAAAATCTTTGGACCGATCTCGGCGACGGTGAAAAGCTTACACTTTACACTGCTTTGGATGAACATTCAGAGGCAAGATATGTAGCAGATAAAATACTTGATTTTGTAAAAAGCGGCGATCGGTTTTCTTCAAATGCCGTGCTCTATCGAATGAACGCCATGTCCGGGAATATTGAAAATGCATTTGTTCGTTCGGGTATTCCTTACCGCATTATCGGAGGAATGAAATTCTATGACCGGAAAGAAGTTAAAGACGCACTTGCATATTTGCATCTTATTGCGAATCCGACCGACAACCTTAGATTCCGTAGGATCATAAATGAACCCAAGCGTGGAATCGGTGCTTCTTCAATCGAAAAAGTTGCTCAAATTTCCGCCGGTCTTGGGATAAGTATGTTTGAGGTGGCATCGCGTGCTGACGAATTTGAAGGTTTGTCGCGTGCTTCTTCAAAACTTAAAAAATTTGCTGAAGATTTAAAACCTTTGATAGACTCTGCACATGAAATACTTCCCCACATTCTGCTTCAGAATGTTCTTGACATCAGCGGGTATACTTCTGCTCTTGAAGCTGAAGGTGATGAAGGCCAGGAAAGACTTCAAAACGTTAACGAACTTAAAACATCTATCATCCAGTACGAATCTGAAGATGAAGAACCGTCTCTTGACGGATATTTGGACGGGGTTGCACTCATTACCGACATTGATAATTATAATTCGGATAACGATACAGTCATTCTTATGACAATTCACTCGGCAAAGGGATTGGAATTTAAAAATGTTTTTGTCGTAGGCATGGAAGAAGGTATTTTCCCTGGGAATCAGTCGATTTATGCGGGAGAAAAAGAAATAGAAGAAGAACGAAGACTTGTATACGTTGCTATAACCCGTGCAAAGCGAAGACTTTTCCTCACAAACTCATTCAGCCGAATGTTGTTTGGTATGACCAATCGAAACCGACCGTCAAGATTTTTGACTGAAATACCAGAAGAACTAACTGATATCTCTTCTGCAACACCTGCAAACGAATTCGGAAAATCATTTTCGGGAAACA
>CABUCT010000150.1 GCA_902490145.1 uncultured Oscillospiraceae bacterium | reverse complement strand
CAGTACATCTATTTTGGTTTTAGCGAATATACATCATTTACATCAAATTTCACACAAGATACCCCGTAAAGTACCGAAAATTAAAGGAAAGTCAGATTGTGGAATTTGTGAGGAAATGAGATATATGAAGATACGGGGCGTGGTAGTGAGATATGAAAAGATGTCTGCTTCCGTCCCGACAATGAAACCCATTTCAGACTAAAAGTCCTAAAAATCCCGTATTTATGCGGGTTTAGGGACTTGCCAAAGCACTGAAAAATACATTTTTACATCAAACTTACATCAAATGATGCAGGATTTTGTGCAGAGGTGTAAAAATCGCATAATTTCTAAAAATGATTGGGCAGTTCCATAACGGGATTGCCCATTTTCAAAAGAAACGGAGAATAGGTATGCTGATAGACTTTAATGAAATAAAGGAAATAACGATACCGGGAATGAACGGCGGCACAGGAATGATGAGTGCCAAAATGTTTATAGATGAACAGGGCAAAATCATATCTACAAAAATACATTCCGGTGGTTCTATCGGACTTCATAAGCATGAAACGAGCGACGATATAAATTATGTTATTTCCGGAAAAGGCAAAGCTGTTTGTGACGGTAAAGAGGAAATGTTGAGTGTAGGAATCTGTCATATTTGTAAAAAGGGATCTGAACACAGCATAACAAACACAGGCAGCGATGATTTGATTTTGCTGACCGTTGTGGTAGAGAGATAAAATAGACTTATGAAAAATAACCCTTGAGAGATTTATTCTTTCTCAAAGGGTTATTTTTTTGCCCATTCGCAAACTACAAGTTTTCTTTGATTTCCAATATAATGTAATTGTAAAGGAGGTCGAGGATATGAGCAACAGTTTAGCAGCTATGCGCCTAGAACTTGTGCGTGAGTGGTCAGAAAAAAATCTTCCGCTTACGCCGGACAAAATAACATATGGTTCAAATAAAATAGTTTGGTGGAAAGCTGCCTGCGGTCACGAATGGCAGACAAGCGTAAAAGCACGTTCAAGTGGTGAAAAATGCCCCATATGCTCAGGAGCAAGAGTTGTAGAGGGAATCAATGACTTAGCCACGTTAAAGCCCGAATTAGCGCAGGAATGGTCTGAAAAGAATGAGATAAAGCCTACAGAGGTTTCTATCGGCTCACATAAGAAAGTGATATGGAAATGCAGGTACGGTCACGAGTGGAAGTCGGTTGTCTATGCCCGAATAAAAGGAACAGTATGCCCTGTGTGTGCTGATCGGGCAGTGCTCCCCGGATATAATGATTTAGCAACAACAGACTTACATCTGATTAATGAGTGGGACTATGAGAAGAATAAAAATTTTACTCCTGATACGGTTTCAAGAAATTCAATGAAAAGCGTATGGTGGAAATGCTCTCTCGGTCATTCGTGGAAAGCAAAGATTTATGAGCGAGCCATAGAAGAAAAGGGCTGTCCGGTATGTGAGCAGGAATACCGCAGCGTATTTCCACAGTTAGTGGTAAGTTATTATGCCGGAAAGAAAGGCTTGCAGGTGCGGCTTAATACGGACATAGAAATCGGACTCCCGCTTGAAACCTACATTGTAAATGAGAGACTGGCGATTGAATCCAAAGTCTTGTCAGAAGAAAAGGAAAGGCTGAAAGCCTATATATGCCGTAAGCAGGGCATAAAACTTCTTAAGCTACCCTACAAGGCAAACGAGGGAGAAATCGAATATATCCGAAAAATTAAGAAAGCCTATCAAAGCGTACATATCTTTATAGCTTCTGATGATGAAAGGGACACAGCCATTATCAGAAAGCGGTTTAAGGAATGGCGAAAGCAGATATATCAATCTAAGGAGATGGAGTAAATGAAAGAAGCAAAATATCATCTGTATCTTGATGACAACGAATACAACAGGGTTATTCAGTCATTGATCTGCCTGAAAAACAGTTTGATAGAGCAAGGCAGATATACGGACGCTGTTGATGATGTTCTAATCAAGCTGTCAAAGGCTCGTAAAAAGCGTGTTACAGTTCATTACATCTAATAGAAAGCCAAGCCGCTTGTTTCTCGTTTTGGGAAGCAGGCGGCTTTTTGCATTTTAGGGAGAAAATCGGAAATCAAAAAATTTTTTGAGATTTTTTCTGAAAATAGGTTGTCATTTCGGCTTCCAATTCCAAATAAGTGAAGGGGTATAAAATGGACCATAGTCAATAATCTGGACACAAAAAGGCGAAAAGAAATAAGAGTAAAATAAAGAATTTTCAAATTGAATGGGTGACAAAAAATTAATAGCCG
>CABUCT010000149.1 GCA_902490145.1 uncultured Oscillospiraceae bacterium | reverse complement strand
ATAAGCAAATCCGCCGCCGGTTCCTCCAAGGGTAAATGCAGGGCGAAGCACAACCGGATATCCGATATGATTTGCTGCTTCTTTTGCTTCTTCTAATGAGTAGGTAATCTCGGACGGGATAACCGGCTCGCCGATAGATTCGCACAGTTCTTTAAACAACTCTCTGTCTTCTGCACGCTCAATGCTTTTGCTGCTTGTTCCGAGAAGCTTTACTCCGCATTCCTTAAGGATGCCTTTTCTTTCAAGCTGCATAGCAAGGTTAAGTCCGGTCTGCCCGCCGATGCCCGGGACAATAGCATCCGGTCTTTCGTGACGCAGAATCTTTGCCACATATTCAAGAGTCAACGGTTCCATATACACTTTGTCGGCAATGGTCGTGTCGGTCATAATAGTTGCAGGGTTTGAGTTTACAAGTACAACCTCATACCCCTCTTCTTTAAGAGCAAGACACGCTTGTGTGCCGGCGTAGTCGAATTCAGCAGCCTGTCCGATTACGATAGGTCCCGATCCGATGATAAGTATTTTTTTAAGATCTGTTCTTTTTGCCATTTTTGTTACCTCCGATTTAATCTTTATTTATAAAGGCAATTTTACCGTTATATACTGTCATTAAACATTTGCCGCGAACATTATATCCCGAAAACGGTGTGCTTCTTCCCATTGACATAAATTCTTCGGTATCGATTGTGTATTCCGAATTCAAATCCCAAATGCAAAAACTTTCTTGATTTTCAGGAATATTGAAACGTTTGCGGGGATTTGTAATCATAAGTTCTGTGAGTCTTTCAAGAGTTATTATGCCGGGTCTCACAAGATATGTATAAAGCAGAGGAAAAGCGGTTTCAAGCCCAACTATACCCATAAGACTGTCCTTAAGCCCTTTGGATTTTTCTTCACGGCTGTGAGGAGCGTGGTCGGTAGCGATCATATCGATCGTTCCGTCGCAAAGCCCCTCGATAAGGGCGAGCCGATCCTCCTCACTGCGGATTGGCGGGTTCATTTTGAATCTTCCGTCTTCTTTCAGCATGCTGTCGTTAAGCAGCAGATAATGTGGTGCGGTTTCGCAAGTGATGTCAAGGCCTTCTTTTTTTGCCCGGCGGATAAGCTCAACGCTTTCTTTTGTGGATATATGGCACACGTGATAAGCACAGCCGGTTTCTCTTACAAGGCTTATATCTCTTTCTATCTGTCCCCATTCACTTTCGCTGCAAATACCTTTGTGGCCGTGAAGCTTAGCATATTCCCCGTCGTGGATATATCCTCCGCGAAGAAGGGAATTGTCCTCGCAATGAGCAACGATAATTTTATCGAGCGACTTTGATTTTCTCATTGCCTGCTTCATTATTTCACCGGTTTGAATGCCTCTTCCGTCATCCGAAAATCCTGCGACAAACGGAGCCAAATCTTCCATGTCAGAGAGAAAATCGCCTTTTTGCCCTTTTGTGATAGATCCATAAGGATGAACTCCGATAACAGCCGATTTTTTGATTGCATCCAGCTGTATATTTAGGTTTTCAAGACTGTCGGGGACAGGATTTAAATTTGGCATGCTGCAAACTTCAGTATATCCGCCGTGTGCGGCAGCCAAAGTCCCCGTTTTTATGGTTTCTTTATAAAAAAATCCCGGTTCGCGAAGATGAACATGAACATCAACGAAACCGGGAAAACAAACGCAGGAATCAAAAATATAAGACAGCTTTGAATCAGAGAACGAAAAAACACTGCTGCCGTTTGCAGCAGATAGAGCTTTTTTTATTATGTTCTTTGTTGATTCACTGATTTTGTAATTCATAAAAATCTCCTTCGGGAGTAAAATTAAAGCTTAGCATTGTCTGCGAGTCGGTACTAGACCTATTAGGTTTACGGGCTTTCGCGAACGAATGGTGTGACTGATCCGACAGCAGCTGTTAAGGTTGGGTTAAGCTGATGAGAGTCGAATCCGATAAGATTTAAATGCCTTATTTTTTGCTGAAACCGACGCTTCAAATCTCGACATACGGCGACCCTGCAAGAGCGATAAGTTTAAAAATGTCCGCAGTACACGCCTTTTGGGCGTGTTTGGACGCATCGGTTAAGCTGATGAGAGTCGAACACAATATGCCGGGAACTTTAAGCTGCGGCGTTTTTTATGTTTTCACCATTGTCGGGTATCACACCGTTGTCGGGCGTCAGCCCAACTGTCGTTTCAAACGCAAAAATCTATCCACATCTTCCGCGTTTTTGGTGTATAGCAGTTTAAAATGAACATATTTTTGCCCCGACAAGGCATAAAATCGATGGCATAC
>CABUCT010000148.1 GCA_902490145.1 uncultured Oscillospiraceae bacterium | reverse complement strand
TACCATCTTTCGCTTTTTGCTGTCCACTTTTTTAGTATAGCACCAGAGATATTCGCTGTCTGTGTCCGAAATGCCTGAAAGGATATTTAGAGAGTGCAAATTATGTTGTCAGGCGGCTTGATCCGTTTGCTCCGGCAAAGGACAAATGCGATAAATGTAACGAGATGGGTTGGGATTATATCATATTTGACAGGCGTACCACTTTTGGAGAAAAGGGGGAGCAGCGATGAGTGAGAATGAAACAATTAAAAAACAGTCTAAGTATGATGTCCCTCTTTGGCATAAAACAAATCTCTCAATCGAGGAAGCAATAGCGTATACCGGAATTGGTAGAGATAAGCTATATGAGATGACCAATCGGGAGGATTGCCCTTTTGTGTTATGGATTGGAAATCGACGATTGATTAAAAGAAAAGCTTTTGACGAATATATTGCTAAGATGTATTCAGTATAGCCGGATTGTCAAGTCTGCGATAGGTCAGTTCGCATAATTGGCTTATCGCAGATTTTCTATTATGCTGTACCCATCGAAGCAAGGAGGTACAGTGATGAGCCGAAATACAGAAAATATGAAAGAACCTAAATATGAGGTCCCGTTATGGCACAAATCAAATTTGACAATAGAAGAAGCCGCAGCATACACCGGAATCGGTATTGGGAAACTATACGAAATGACGAGTTCTGAGGGTTGTCCTTTTGTACTATGGATTGGAACTCGCCGCTTAATTAAAAGGAAGGCGTTTGATGATTACATTGCAAAATCATATTCGATTTAGGAGGTTCGCAGATGGAAGATGAATTATTGAGATACGGGCAACAACTTAAGCAAAAGCTCTCTGAAAAGCCAATATGGGAAAAGGAGTGCTTGACGATAGAAGAAGCTGCTGAGTACACGGGTATTGGTCGTACAAAATTGAGAGCGTTGGTTAATCAGAAAAAATGTCCTTTTGTAATGCCGCTTGGTAATCAGCTTTTTGTTGTACGAGAAAAGCTTGAAAAATACCTTAAGGACAAAACAAAAATATAGAGGGAGGCGGTTAATAATGGCAAAGGCTAAGCGAAAAGATAAATCAAGAGTGGTGCTTCGTACCGGAGAAATACAGAGAAAAGACGGTACATATCAATACTCTTGGACGGATAAAAATAAGAAACGCCGTTATGTATATGCAAGGACACTGGACAATCTGAGAGAAAAAGAAGAGCAGATTGCAAAGGACATCAGCGATGGGATTAAGGCGGAAGCAAGATATACGACGCTCAATGAGCTGTACGCTTTGTGGAAGGATTTGAAGCGTGGATTGAAAGATAATACTTTTGAAAACTACAAGTATATGTACGAAACTTTTGTCCGAAATCAGATTGGCGACAAGCGTATTTCAATGTTGAAGAAATCTGATATTAAGAGGTTTTACAATTACCTTGCTGATGAAAGAGGTTTGAAACCGGCAACGATTGATAATATTCATACGGTGCTTCATCAGGTTTTGGATATGGCGGTAGATGACGACTATATCAGAAATAATCCGTCAAATAATGTGCTGAAGGAATTGAAACAATCGCATATTTTTAAGACGGAAAAACGCCGAGGTCTGACACGACCTGAACAGGAATTGTTTCTTTCCTATTTAAAAGATACGCCGAGCGTTCAGAACTGGTATCCGGTATTTGCAGTAATGGTAGGAACTGGACTTCGTGTAGGTGAGCTGACCGGACTCAGATGGTGCGATGTTGACATTGAGGAAGGTACGATTGATGTCAATCACACTTTGGTCTATTATGATCATAGAACTTCTGAGGGAAAGAGAGGTTGTTATTTTAATGTAAATACACCTAAGACGGAAGCTGGAAACAGACAAGTACCAATGCTCGATTTTGTAAAAGAAGCCTTTCTTATGGAAAAGGAAAGACAGGATATGTTAGATGTGCATTGCGAAGCAATGGTTGACGGATACACAGATTTTATTTTTATCAATCGCTTTGGACAGCCGCAGCATCAATCCACATTGAACAAAGCAATTCGCAGGATTATTCGGGATTGCAACGATGAACAGTTGTTGAAAGATGAAAATGCAGAAGTATTGCTCCCGCATTTTAGCTGCCATTCTCTCAGGCATACTTTTACAACAAGAATGTGCGAAGCCGGTGTCAATGTAAAGGTCATTCAGGATACGCTTGGACACAAGGATATTTCGACAACGCTTAACATTTATACCGATGTGACAAAGGAGCTGAAGCGCTCAGAGTTCGAGGGGCTTGACTTATGCTTTAAAAAAGAGTAATGTAATAGATGTA
>CABUCT010000147.1 GCA_902490145.1 uncultured Oscillospiraceae bacterium | reverse complement strand
CAATCAAAAAATCGCCGAAATCAAGCCGGTTTAGGCGGGTTCGGATTTGTCGGATTTGCTTATGTAGCTGATATAGAGAATTAAATATGATAAATTATTCTTTGCAATTATAATTAAATCTAATAATATGAATAAATAACCGCTGCTGTGAAACACCGGCGAAGTATAAAAAGGAATTTTCATATGATTGAAATAAAAGAAAAGACGCTTGAAGGTTTTAGCTTTATAGACCTGTTCGCGGGGCTTGGCGGATTCAGGCTTGCCCTTGAATCATTAGGAGCCAAGTGTGTTTATTCAAGCGATTGGGATATTCCGGTTCAAAAGGTGTATTACGACAACTTCGGAGACCTGCCGGAAGGGGATATTACTAAGATAGACGAAAATCATATTCCGGATCATGATATTTTGTGTGCGGGTTTTCCTTGTCAGGCGTTTTCAATCAGCGGGAATCAGCAAGGCTTTGAAGACAGCCGAGGAACTCTGTTTTTTGATGTGGCACGTATTGTTCGGGCAAAACGACCAAAAATCGTTTTTATGGAAAATGTAAAGAATTTTGCATCTCACAACAACGGAAAAACCCTTGCGGTGGTTGAATCAACCATAAAAAAACTCGGTTATACATTTAATCAGAAGATTTTGAATTCCGCAGACTATGGAATCCCTCAAAACAGAGAACGTGTATATATGGTTTGCTTTCGCAACGACCTAAATATCAAAAATTTTTCTTTTCCAAAACCGTTTAAGCTTACACGTCACGTTGAAGATTTCCTGTTAGATAGCGATAAGGTAAAGCATCTTTATGTTGAAAGGCCTGACATGTATTTTTCTGATAAACCTGATGATCAATACAGAGACAGGCCCATCAGGCTCGGCACGGTAAATAATGGTGGACAAGGCGAAAGAATTTACAGTGTCAAGGGAACTGCCATCACTTTATCGGCGTATGGAGGAGGAATTTTCTCCAAAACAGGCGGTTATCTGATAAACGGAAAAGCAAGAAAGCTTCACCCAAGGGAATGTGCAAGACTTATGGGCTTTCCCGACAGTTATAAAATTTGCTCCAATAACAGCCAGGCGTATAAGCAATTAGGAAATTCGGTCGTTATTGACGTTTTGCAGCTCATTACTGCTGAGATCGGAAAAGCAATAAAAAATAGTTAGATAAGCAATAAATACAGTTGTAAAAATTAAATCTAAGATCCGTTTTTAAAAATTTAAAAACCTTCTTCGTCTTAAGCTTGTCCCAAAATCTAAAACTGTCGCTGCCTCAAAGCTTCATTATCTGAACCCGTTAACAATGCTTTGAAAGTCGGTCAAATAATCAATTTTGTTTACTCAGAGGTCTGCTTCAAATTCGTCCAAATCAGCTTTTTCTTGCCCTTTTTTAAGAGAAACTGAAAAAATAACATTCATGTTTTTGGTGTTTGACAGGCACCTTACCTCGTAAATTCCCGGCTCATGTAAAGATAAGAAATATGTATAATCGCCTAATATAAAGCGTTCTTTGAACACTCTTTCAGAGATGGATGCAAACAGCTTTTTTTGATTCTGTGAAAAAAGTGCTTCCGGATAAATTTTTAATATTTCGGCTTTAACCGAAGAAATATTTTTCGATGCGGGTTCTCTCGACCCGCTTTTTTTAATTCTATACTTAGCTTCAATCGAAAAATATTCGTCAAACTTGTGAATCGGAAATATGACATATCCGTTTTTATAGCTTATAAAATATTTAACGTTATTAGCTTGATAGTGTTGTATAATCCAATCTGAAAAGATATCTGTGTTTATTTTAAGAGTTTTTCCGGCCGTGCCGGCATTGTTAAACTCTTTGAAGTTTAAATTCATATAACTTATAATTTTCTTTGTCATTTCGTTTGGCTCACTGTGATTTTTCGGAGAAAAAATGAACATCTCCGAATCCTCGTCGGGAATTAAAACAAATTGACCTGATTGGGCTTCACTCATTTTTGCTTCAATAAAATAAACAATTTTTCCGGACTTAACAACTGCTATGTCAGACAACGTTGAATTCATTCCGCCTAAATGCTGAAAGGATGTATGAGCTGTTGTATAGCGTGATTTTAAATATTCATAGCATTCGGTTTCAAAAAGTTCTCCGGGCTTCATTTGGTTCTCTCCTTTAATCAAAATATACAGAGGTGTTTTGTTTGTGTTGTTTTCAAAATCTAATGTTTCTCTATCCAATTTTGAAAACAGATATATAAAAGGCCGAATTGTTAATTCCAACCGCCTGTTTTGTTGTTTAAGCTGAGGGAAGCCTACCCCGATATGGTTTAAAATGCCCTGTCCCTGCTCAAACTGACGCTTCAAATCTCTGTCTACGGCAGTATGCCATCGATTTTATGCCTTGTCGGGGCAAAAATATGTTCATTTTAAACTGC
>CABUCT010000146.1 GCA_902490145.1 uncultured Oscillospiraceae bacterium | reverse complement strand
TTATAAATGTTATTAAATATTGTACAAACATTAAATCATTTCAGACATTGCAAACTTAAATAAGTTAATACCGAATTTCAAAAAGAATCAACCCCTCGTTATAGCCATGCGAAAATAGTTTTCGCATGGTTTCAACACCTTGTCAAGACTTTAAGGATGGAGATTTTCGTCAGAAAATACTATCCGTGTCTTGACAAGGTGTTATATCGTACAAACCCTTATGAATACATTATAGCAAGGTGGTGTTGATGATTGAAGTATCGTGAGTTTGTCTATGTCGGAGAGCCTGCTCCGCAAATTACCGAACATGAACACGCAGCGTTTTATCTGCAATTTCAAAAGTCAATACTTGCTTCTCTGAAAAAAAGAGAGCTTTTGACACATTCGCAGTATGACCGCTGCATCGAGGAAATTGAAAAACAATTCAGTAAAAACAACCACAGCCAAGCCTAAACGCTTGGCTCTTTACATATGCCTATTGAAGCACTGATGCTCAATAAAGCATAATAAAGTACAATTTCAAAATTCGCAAATTGAGACTTACTTACAATAGGCAAAGCTTAATCGGAAAAGGAGATTTTCTTATGTCAACAAACAAATACGAAACTCTCAATCAAGAGAGAAAAATACAGAAAATGAAAAAGAAAGTTGCTGCCTACTGTCGTGTTTCCACGGACAATGAAGACCAAGCCAATTCTTTTGAAAGCCAACAGCGATATTTCCGTCAGTATATCGAACGTAATCCCGATTGGGAACTGTACGAGATTTTTGCCGATGAAGGTATATCTGGCACAAATACGAAAAAGCGAAAAGAATTTAACAGTATGATTGAGTGTGCAAAAAACGGTGATTTTGATTTGATTATTACAAAGGAAATTTCCCGTTTTGCGAGAAATACCCTTGACAGTATATTCTATACCCGTGACCTCAAAAAGCACGGTGTCGGCGTTATCTTTCTAAACGACAACATCAACACCTTGGACGGCGATGCGGAGCTTCGCCTTGCTATCATGTCCTCTATCGCACAGGAGGAAAGCCGCAAGACTTCCGAGCGTGTAAAATGGGGACAGAAACGCCAGATGGAGCAAGGCGTTGTGTTTGGACGCAGTATGCTTGGTTATGATGTAAAGGATGGGAAAATGACTATCAACGAGGAGGGAGCAAAAATCGTCCGCCTTATCTTCCACAAGTTTGTGGACGAGGGAAAAGGTACTCATGTTATTGCCCGTGAGCTTCGGGAGGAAGGCATTGAGCCTATGCGTGTTAAGGAATGGCAAAACACCGTCATTCTCCGTATTATCCGCAATGAAAAATACTGCGGCGATTTAGTACAGAAGAAAACCTTTACGCCAGACTTCCTATCCCATGAAAAAAAGTACAACCGAGGGCAGGAGGAATTTGTCATTATCAAAGACCACCACGAGCCGATTATCTCCCGTGAGCTTTTCGATAAAGCAAACCGCATTTTAGATGCAAAATCACTTTCACAGGAGGGTAAGGCAAAACACAGCAACCGCTATCCGTTCTCCGGCAAAATCAAATGCGGCTGCTGCGGTTCAAGCTATGTGGCAAGATATAAGACACGCAAAGACGGAAGCCGCTATAAGGCGTGGCGTTGTGGGGAAGCTGCCAAGTACGGCAAACCGCATATTGACAAGGCAGGAAACCAAGTCGGATGCTCTGCAACCAGTATCCGCAACGAAGATGCCATCCATATTATGTATCTCGTCTGCAAACAGCTCACCATTGACCGCCAGAAAATAGTAGGTAACTTAATCAAGACGATTAATAAAGTGATTTTAATGGATATGACAGGTGCAGATACAAATACTCTGGAAGATAAAATTGAAGCAGCACAGAAAAAACGTACTGATTTGATTGACCTTTATACAAGCGGTGATATTGACCGTAATGAATTTACGGCTCTTAGGGCAAAATACGATGCTGAAATCGACAGCTTGAAATCTATGGTGGAAAGCATAGAAAAGCAGCAGATTGTAATTGCAAAGCAAAAGGAATTGATGGAAGATATAAAGAACGCTATTGACGAGCTGATTAACGGTATCCAGTACGAGGACGAATACTACACCCAGATACTCGACAAAATGGTAATTAACGATAAAAACCATATAGATGTTTATTTGAAAATGCTGCCTCATAAGTGGAGCTTTACGGTGGCAAAAGGCGTTACAGGGGCTTTAGAAACGCTAAAAAAAGCTGAAGCCTCAGAAAACACCATTTCTGAGGCTTCTCTACCAATATCAGTCAGCAACCCTCTTACTTCTCCATAAGGAGCAGCATATCGTTGATTTAAATATCTAAGCGAAGCTGACATTTCGCCGTCTGGACCGCCAAATTACAAAAGGAGATATATAATTGAATACCACAAAATACCAGTGGACTTACTTCTTCCCTCCTGCTATAATAGACATAAA
>CABUCT010000145.1 GCA_902490145.1 uncultured Oscillospiraceae bacterium | reverse complement strand
AGCAGATTGCATATCAATAAGCTGAGCAGGATGAATGTTTTCGTTTTCATTTTATGCGTTTATTAGGTTGAATTATTGGATGAAATACACGACTGATATCCCTATTTGTGTAAGCCCCCAATAGTTACAGTTTGATTTTTCTATCAGGGGGGCACCTGCGGGTTGTCCGTATCGTTTATAGTTGAGATGGGCATATCCCAGCGATATTCCTGCTTCCATATTCCATTGCGGGCTAATCATCCATTGATAGCCGTAGGAAATCCCGAATCCTGCCAGATTGCCTTGATAACGGTTGTTGGCAATTTGTCGGTTTTCTATGCCCAGCATTTTCCCGTTTCCGAATCCCCAAGGGAGCATTCCCCAAAAATTGTATAAGGCGTAGTGAACTTGTAAGCCGATAAAACTTCCTGTAAATGCCTCGTTCAGCCATTTGCGGTATTCCGGTTGCACGAGGAAATGCTTCATCTTTTTGTTTCCACTGAAATTCCATGGGTTGTAATTGACAGAAAGGCTGAAAGTGTGTGTATCGTCACAACGGATTTCTCCTCCTAAATTGAGTGAGGTAGTAAGGTCATAAAGCAGATTGCTTTTGATGGCCAAACTTTGTCCGCAGAGGTTTGCGGGCAGGATGCATAAAGCAAAGACAAAAAGGACGACCAGCTTATGTCTTGTGCTTGTCGTAAATCTCCAACTTTTGCCGGCAGATAGCCACAGATATTTATTGATTTTAGGCTTGTGTGTCATAATTTTTTGTTTATGTATATCTGTTACTTCTTAGGTAACGGAATTCTGATATTAGGACATGAACGTGCAAAGTAAAAATGGGATAAAGACAGCGGTCTTTTATAAATAAAATATACTTAGCTGCTTTCGGATGGAAAAATGTTCGGTGGTCAGCAATAGAAAGTTGGAACATGAAAAGAAGAATGCTTCATGTTCTTGTCTGTTATTTTATTTTTTCAAAGAAAAAACTAAAATAAAGTATGATTCATTTGGATTGTGGGATTCTTTTTATATATCTTTGTGCCATATTTATATCCGTTACCTAAGAAGTAACAGATAAGGTAAAGTGTTTGTATCTAGAGTGTTATGAGTTAATAATTACTTGCTTTATAAGATTCTATGTAATAACAATTCAATTTGTTGGCCTCTGTCCTTTCTTTTAATTCGAACCCCTTCAAATAAGTCTGCGTGGTCCTTATGGATTTGTGTCCTAGTGATTCGCTAATCATCTCAATGGAGATTCCTTGATATTTTGCGTTTGTTGCCCAGGAATGCCGCAGAGTATATGAAGTGACGGTTGATTTTAGGCGTAATTCTCTTGACAGGCTTTTCAGTTGATTATTGAACCGGCGGAGTGCAGACTGGTATTCCTTATAAATAGCTTCATCTTTCCGTTGTTTGTCACCTTTCATTATATTAAATAGATAGTCCGGATAATTTTCTTTCGGTGAGTTGTTATTGCGTAACTTATTCATTTCTTGCTTTGATACATCCAGAATTTCGAGGCTCATGGGCGTACCCGTTTTTATGCGGTTGTACCTGAGGATCCCATGTTCTAATGCCGATTTCTCTAAATGTGCGAAGTCAGCGAATGGCATGCCGCAAAATTGAAACATTAGCCGTGCGATGGCTTGTGTCTGCTTCAGGTGCTCGGAGTGAGGAGGCTTATAGAGAAGCGTATGCAATTCGCCGGCAGGTAGTGCTTTCTTTTGGCGTACATCTACACCTGTGTACACATCCCGGAACAGCCGGGGGATGAAGCGGGCAATACCTGCTTCTACGCCACGATTATATATACTGCGTAACATACGCATATACGTCGATACGGTGTTCGGCTTTAGACCGTGTTCATAGAGATACTGTCCGTATCGTCTCAGATTATCGCGGGTGATCTGTCCGAATGCAATGTCGGGAGTAGTGCAAAATTTGGTGAATGAAAGAACCGCGTTTTTATATACGTGCGCTGTCGAAAAGCGGCCTTCTTCTTGTAACTTCCGGATATAGGCTTGGGCACATCCGGTAAACCCTTTTTTATTACCTTTTTGTTTCATAAGCTTGTTTATTTTACATATTAGTCAGAGACTATAACAAAAGTAGTTATCTTTTTTGTTGTTAACACCTATGAAATATCTTCGGATACCATACATTTTTTCTGAAATTTTGTTCCGGATTGATAATGAGGAAAATAAGTTTGTTCGATTATTTTTATCATTATCTCCATAACTAAAAGGAATGGATTCCTTATATTGGTGATTGTTTTAATTTGAGGGATCATAATTGCTACTGTCGGGTTTTGAAACGGCGAATGTCGGTTGGGGCTGTTTAATCAGCCATGCCAAGATTTGTTTCCCGTAGAGAAACACTTTGTTTCACACCGAGAAACAAAGTGTTTTTTCAAGATGCGCAAATATAGTGCAAACCTATTAAAATTCA
>CABUCT010000144.1 GCA_902490145.1 uncultured Oscillospiraceae bacterium | reverse complement strand
ATCCTGCCGCAAATCCATATCTTTGTCTTGCCCTTTGCCTTGCGGCCGGACTTGACGGAATCAAAAGAAAGCTCAAACCCGTTGATCCAGTGAATTCAAATGTTTATGACATGAATAAACAGGAAAGAGAAAAACTTAAAATAGGCAAAATGCCTTCAAATCTTTATGATGCTATTGTTGAAATGCAAAAAGACGAGCTTGTCATGAATACACTCGGCTCACACATTGCCGAAAAATATATTGAGCACAAGATGAATGAGTGGAAAGAATACTGCACTCGGGTTTCTTCTTGGGAGCTTGAAAAATACCTTTATCAATATTAATTGGAGAGGATTAAAATGTCACTTATAATACCCGAAGACTATAAGTCTTCACTTACATTAAGAGAGACACAAGTTGCTATTAAACAAGTTAAAGATTTTTTTCAATGTGAGCTAGCTAAAAACCTTAATCTCACAAGAGTCTCCGCCCCGCTGTTTGTACGCTCCGATACGGGCATTAACGACGGATTAAACGGAACAGAACGTCCTGTTTGCTTTGATGTCAAAGAAACAGGTGAAAACATGGAAATTGTTCATTCACTTGCCAAGTGGAAAAGAATGGCTCTCGGAAGATACGGTTACAAACCCGGAGAGGGACTGTATACCGATATGAATGCTATTCGCCGTGACGAAGAAACCGATAACCTTCATTCACTTTATGTTGATCAGTGGGATTGGGAAAAGGTTATTAACTTTGAAAACCGAAATACCGAAACTCTTCAAAGCACAGTCAAGACTATTTATGAAGTTTTAAAAGCCACCGAAATTTATCTTTTCGGACTTTATCCGACATTTGATCCTATTCTTCCTGAGGAGATTCATTTTGTCACATCTCAGGAACTTGAGGACAAATATCCAACCCTTTCACCAAAAGAACGTGAAAATGCTGTTTGCCGAGAATACGGTGCGGTTTTTGTTTCGCAAATCGGAGGAAAGCTTAAATCGGGTGAAATTCACGACGGTCGTGCACCTGACTATGACGACTGGTCTCTTAATGGTGATATCCTTGTTTGGTTTGAAACTCTCGGCATTGCATTCGAGCTTTCTTCAATGGGTATCCGTGTTGATGAAAAAGCTTTGGAATCTCAGTTGATTGAACGAGGCTGCCCCGAAAAGTTAAAACTTCCTTTTCAAAATGCCTTAATGCAAAAAGAACTGCCTTATACGATAGGCGGCGGAATCGGCCAATCAAGACTTTGTATGTTCTTCCTCAGAAAAGCTCATATCGGTGAGGTTCAGGTTTCCGCATGGCCTGAAAAAATGATTGAGGAATGTAAAAAAAGCGGTATAAATATTCTCTAAGAAGGAATCAAAATGAAATTCACTAAAATGCAGGGACTCGGCAACGATTATGTATACATAAACTGCTTAGAGACACCTATAAAAAACGCTTCTGCCTTGGCAAAAGCTATTTCAGACAGACATTTCGGAGTCGGATCCGACGGACTTATCCTTATCTGTCCGTCAAAAGTCGCAGACTTCCAAATGGTAATGTATAACGCTGACGGCTCGATTTCCGAAATGTGCGGAAACGGTATTCGCTGTGTCGGAAAATTCGTTCGCGATAAAGGACTTACAAACAAAGATAAAATTTCTGTGGAAACAGGGGCCGGAATTAAATACCTCAGTTTCATCAGGGAAAATGATCAAACAAAACTTATTTCAGTAGATATGGGTGCTCCTATTTTAAAAGCGAAGGATATTCCAACTGAATATTCCGGTGACCTGGTAATTTCACAACCCATTGAGGTTGACGGTGTAACATATAAAACCACATGCGTTTCAATGGGAAATCCTCACAGTATTGTATTTTTTGATAAGGACTTCGATCTTAAAGGCTTTGATCTTGACCGCATCGGAGCTAAATTTGAATCACACCATATGTTTCCAAGACGCATCAATGCCGAATTTGCAAAAATTGTTGATGACGGTGTTATTGAAATGCGTGTGTATGAACGCGGAACAGGCGAAACTCTCGCCTGCGGAACAGGAGCGTGTGCAACCCATGTTGCCGCTCGTTTGAACGGACTTACAGGTGACAAATCTATTCTTCGTTTACTTGGCGGAGAGCTTATTATAGAATGGAATGGTACCGGAAATGTCACTATGACCGGACCTGCTGAATTTGTGTTTGAAGGTGAATATCAATGGCAAGAATAAACGATAATTTTTTAAAGCTTAAAGGCGGATATCTTTTTTCGGAAATTGCCCGCCGTGTGGATGAATTTAAAAAAGCAAATCCTGATCGTCCTCCCCTTCGTCTCGGTATTGGAGACGTAACCCGTCCCCTTGTTCCGGTTGTGGTTGAAGCTCTTAAAAAAGCTTCTGAAGAAATGGGTTCTTCAGAAACGTTCAGAGGATACGGTCCTGAATTCGGTTATGAATTTTTAAGAAAAGCTATTGCCGAAAATGACTTCAAGGCTCGCGG
>CABUCT010000143.1 GCA_902490145.1 uncultured Oscillospiraceae bacterium | reverse complement strand
GGAAAACTAACATGGCGAAGATATATTTATCCCCAGCGTATCATCGATGGAATCCGTGTTGTGTAAGCGGATGTGATGAAACTACTCACAACAATTTGTATCTTGATGAGCTTGAACCTTTTTTAAAGGCTTGCGGAATTGAATACAAGAGAGGACCCCGCCGAGTGCCGAAGTCGGGCGAGGACGGAACCGTACTTATGAAAACAGCTGTTGCCGAATCAAATGCATATAAGCCCGACATTCATTACGTATCTCATACAAACGCTGCAAACGGTAATGTTAGAGGATACAGACCTATAGTTTATCCGTCAAGCACGAAAGCAAAGAAAATAGCAGAATGTATTATGAAACGGCGAAAGGAAATTTATGATCAGTCGGTAATTCTTAATAAGCGTACCGATCTTTATGAATTAAAATATACAATAGCTCCTGCTTATTACGAGGAACATGTATTCCATGATAATAAAGCCGACGCACAGTGGTTTCATAATAATCTGCGTAATATAGCAAGACAGACCTGTAAAGGCTTTTGTGATTATTTCGGGATAGCTTTTGTTGATCCGTATATTAAGGGAGACGTGGACGGAGACGGAAAAGTAACGACGGCCGATGCACTTAAAATATTACAGGCTTCAGTAGGCAAAACGAGCGTTAATTCAAACGGAGATATGAATGGAGACGGAAAGATAACTACTGATGATGCTCTAAAAGCCCTGCAAAAAGGAGTAGGAAAGATATGAGTGAAACGATTATAACGATTGCAGCGGTAGTCGGAGCTTTTGTCACAATATTCGGAGTGATATTTGCTGTTTACCGGTGGTACCTGAAACAGGAAAAGCAGGATATCGATATATTGCATATTAAAGAGGAAGACGCCCTGATATGCTATGCACTTTCTGCTTGCCTTGACGGATTGCAGCAGCTTGGAGCAAATCATACAGTGCCGATAGCAAAGGAAAAATTGGATAAATATTTAAATCAGCAGGCACATAAGTAACAAAGGAGAAAGAAACATGAAAAACATAAAACAGTGGATGAAAGCGGCGGCAGTTCGAGCAATTAAGACAGTTGCACAGACTGCGATAGCAACCATTGGAACTACGGCAGTGTTATCCGAAGTGAGCTGGACAGTAGTTATTTCTGCTTCACTGCTTGCAGGACTGCTTTCGGTACTTACTTCTGTGGCGGGACTTCCTGAAGTGAAAGAATAAAGATAAACCCCGGATTGCTTTAATTAGCTGTTCGGGGTGGTTTTGTTATTAATAAGTGATGATAAACCGGTTTTTTTATTATTGAGAGACGGGGACTACTTCCAAATTACAACCGAGAGCAGCGGCGACTTTAAGCAAAGTATCAAGCTTTGGAGTGGTGGATTTACTCTCTAAGCGGGCTATAGCGGGCTGAGCAAGATTAGCAGCTTTTGCTAATTCTCTTTGCGTAAGTCCTTTTTCTTTTCTAAGATGTATAAGCTTATCAATAATACTAACGCACATATCAGGCATTTGACACACCCCCATCGGGTATTCCATTTTCGTATAGTGTTTCCGGTGCTATGTCTATATCCCCGTTATTCCATACGGGAATGCCATAATCAATATAGACACTTCTAAAAGTGTCTGGATTAGAGAGCGGTGCAAAAGCTGGAACTTCCAAGAGCGGCTTAAAGTCAAATACCCTTGCTTCATTGTTATTAAATCTCACCCACAAGCGGAAGTTATCCAGAGGACGAACTCCGCTAACACGCAAGGCAGGAGTAGGTTCTCCCGCATAGGCGATACCGTTTATAATATACATTTTGCTACCTCCATTTTATCTTAAAGGCTCAATTTTTTCAAATGGAATACCCTGTACAGCTTTATTCCATGCACTATATAATTCTTCTTCATGAATTGCAAGCCACGCTTGAACAAGCTTTAACTGCTTAACCGGGATGCTTCCAGCCAACAATTCTCCGTCTATTCCTATTGAAGCTTCATACTCATTAAAGTAAATATGAACATGAGGCTTATGATGTTGGCTATTATCATTGAAAATCATTTTAACCACAATATTATAAAATCTGCATAATTCCGGCATTGGATCATCTCCTTTACTTTATTTATATTATAACGTATTTGTTATCAAATATCAACAACAAATTGGTTATAAATTAAAAACATTTTATTAGAACATAAAACAGCAGAGAGTTTAACAGCACCCCATTTTTATTTAAATAATCAAATTCGATGTTTGCTAAGACTGTTTTCGATCTTACTCTTGTGGCATGATTTTAATGCTAAAGAATAAATGTAATCCCCGGACTGCTTTAATTAGCAGTTCGGGGTGTTTTTGTTTTATTAAATATCTTTGTTTTCAAAAAATACATAAAGATGAGAGTCCAATATGATGTTTTGTGTATGTCTTGAAATTAATAAATAAATGCACTATAATAATAAAAAATGTTATAAAACTTAAATTATGTAATATAAAATGCAAC
>CABUCT010000142.1 GCA_902490145.1 uncultured Oscillospiraceae bacterium | reverse complement strand
TGCATACTAACTTTGCAACGAAAAACGATATGGCGACTTCAAATAGAAAGCGGTCGCGAAAAAGTCGAGGCGAAACAATCGCAGCGGGTTCGGAGACATGAAAGACCTGTCCGTCCACCGACACAAGACCGCTCCCGTTCCGGCAGGTGGGCGGGAAGAACATCTGGCAAGAAAGCGTATCGGCTGTTTGGGGTTGAAGCGGCAAGAACGATATACCGTTTATACAACCATGTACGCTGCATAGTGGAAAAGGAGCCCAAACGAAGAGCCGACAAAAGATGTATGCGGCGTATTGATGTCGCTGTCTCTATCCGGCAAGAGAAATGAGGGAAAGAAGAGGAAAAGGAAAAAAGGCTGAAGTCTGCCTTGAAACAAAGCGGAGGAACCGCCCCTTCGCACGAATGGACGTCTTTTACAAAAGGATATGGCCTGCCAAAAGGTATAAAGGGTTATTTCCGAAGGAAACGGTACGGATGTCTGTTACGGAGATAAAAAAGGGATTCCCGCCGGTGTGTACCTGTTTAGCCGGTATAAGCGGGCTGAAACCGATGCTACGTTCAGCCCACTTGCTTTTACCTCCTTTCTGTTTCGGTCTGCAATTCCACCGGTTCATCATCCCATGTCAGTTCCTTACCGAGTAGTTTGTAAACAGACCCCTTTGGGAGTTCTATCTCGATTGGTACGTACCCTTGCTCGCTCTCGATGTACACTTCTTCCGAGTACTCCCAATGCCCACACCAGCCCCGAACGGGCTTTTCGGGCATAATCCATTCTGTTCCGTCTTTATTTACTGCCAACCATGCCATAATATTACATTTTTAACCTGTTTCTCTGTGATAATTTTATTCTTCTTGAGCTATCATTCTCTTACTGTATTCCAAAATTTTATCCATCGTAAGCCACTCCGGTTTTTCGTCCTCTTTGAAACTCTCATGCAGTTTTATCATAAATTCAATTTGCAATTTTTCGTCGCCAGCCCATAAAGATTTGGGATGTCTGTTACCGTAATTAAGGTAATACTCGCAGTCTGACCGTAAGCGGTCTAACAGTTGGTATCTGAAAACCGAATCTCTGTGTATTACTTCGTCTACCGTTACTCGTCCATTTGAATTTGTTACATCGTTTGCCATAATCTAAAATTTTGAGTTTTCTTTTTTCCCTCTTGTAGCACCAGCTACTTTCGGGCCTGATTTAATTATGTCGCCCCCAAAGGTGTCATGGCTCTTTATGCAAGGTTTCACGATTAAATACTACCCGTGCGGAGCGAAGGGTGGAGATTTTGTCGTGAACCGTCAGGCTTTGACCTTGCATACAAGAATGGCATGACAAGTACCTTTGCGACACAATTCATATCAGGCAGCCCGAAAGCGATGTGCGAACACAGGGAAAAGAAGGTCTCTTGCAAAAGGTCCGATAGCTTATATAAAAGGGTTGCAGCGAAAAGAAATATAAATGGATCTCCGGGCTGTATAATGATTATGAGGATAAAAAAGGTATTGCGCCGGCATGTCTGCCGAGAGAAAAAGAAACGGGCTGAAACTGGCAGTTCCGGTTCAGCCCGCAAAAGTACATCGGAGGTCTCTTGCCCGTTCCCGTCAGAAATGGGCTACCATAATCCGATTTTTGAAAATTCTGTTTTTATCACTCGGTCGCCGTTGGTTTATCCAGATATGGTGTGCTCCGTATCCGAATATAAAATACTCATCGAGTGAGGTCTCGTTTTTCAAACGTTCCATACTTGCACGAAGTTCGGTTTCGTCAGTTGCAAAAAGAATCGTGTTCATGATTCTGAAATAGATTTCTTCCGCTTCATCGCTATAGCGGCAAAAGACGTGTTCGATTGTTACGTTCATGGTTCTATTGGTTTGATTGAGGTGTTTTGGGTACATTGGTCATTATGGATTCTCCGTCTTCGTTGAAAATCTCTATTGTCGGGTTGCCGTC
Organism: uncultured Oscillospiraceae bacterium; assembly: GCA_902490145.1. Classification (GTDB taxonomy): domain Bacteria; phylum Bacillota; class Clostridia; order Oscillospirales; family Acutalibacteraceae; genus UMGS1484. Next base: position 548 of record CABUCT010000142.1, on the reverse strand, counting down.
GTTTTCTTCGGGGAGCATATTTTCTGACGTGTCAGTCAATGCTTGCCACTCTTCATAGCAAAGACGGTTGTCAATGATGTTCGACACGTCCTCACAGTTCCATGAGCGGACGATTGCCTCGGCTTCTTCGTAACTGTTTGCTTTTACACTGAAATAATCCCGCTCCCAACTTGTAACCTTACGGTCTTGATAAAATTTGTATTCTCCCATATCCTTGTTTTTTTAATTGTTCACTTCTACAATATCCTCGATCCTGCCGTACAGTATCGAGCGTAAAGCTGTTTTGTCAATCGCATAATACTCGTGAATGCTTCCGTGCTGTTTGACGAAATACCGCTTGAGGACGTCGGAAAAGTCAAAGTGATAACCGTTCAAGGCAATTCCACGTTTGAAATAGATGCTTTCCCACACGTTACGGGTAATCCAGTTTTTTTCTTCCCTGTTTAACTTGCCTCCGTTGTTCAGGTGTACCCGCAATTTGTAAACCTTGCTATCCTGTAATGTCGCCAGTTCGGGAATATCCCATTTGACGAATTTTGTTGCTATCT
>CABUCT010000141.1 GCA_902490145.1 uncultured Oscillospiraceae bacterium | reverse complement strand
ACACGGTCAAAAGCTGCGAATTAATACTTTTTCGTATTTCCTTTTTTGTCATGCCTACCTTTTGCATGATGTCAAAACGCGACTGATCCTCATAACCTTCGGAAATCTGTTTGTAATATATAATTAAAACGGCAGCAAACAGAAATACAATGCTTAAAATCATACCAAGATAGAAAAGCCCGCCGTAAAGACTGTAAAAATCAATTCGATTAGATTCACGATCTTCAATCGAACAATGACAGTTCTCGTATTTTTCAGACATAATTGAATTTTTCATAAATTCAATCATATCATTTGTAAATTTTGTTTGCTTATCTTTATCAAAACCGGTGTCGAAATTATAAATCCATTTGAGTGTTACCATACGATCGCCGTTAAAATCAGCAAGCTCGTTAATTCCTGATATAGCATCGTTTAGATTCGGCACAAAAATTGTAATAGTTGGGAGGATATCCATTGTCACATCCCCGTTATCAATAAATTTATTTACAATTTTTTTGACTTTGAAGGTCTGACCGTTATTAAACGAGATTGTGTCAAAATTATAAGTGTTTTTACGATACATATGGAGAATTGCTTCGCCGTTTTCAAGCGTTTCATTGGTTCCCATCATCTTATTGTAATCTTCAATAGGGATAATCTGAAATTGACAGACGTCTGAGTAGGTGTTCAAGTTAAAATCATTAATTGCTGAGACATCAAGTTCAACTGTATTTCCCGTAAGAAGTCCTGTAACTGACGCACGGCGATACTCTTGGAGATTTGTCAGTGTGGCATCATGAGCTTTTGCAAGTGTTAGTATATCATCCCTGATTTTTATTATATTTTCATCAGCCTTTTCTTCTGTGTCATAGAACTGAAAATCCATGTTAATTTCTCTGGGGTAACGGCTGTGTAAAGAATCTTCTGCACCGAAATAAAGACTGGCCGTTGATGAGATCATAACGAGAACCATCGTTGCAAGGATACAGATTGAAGCAAGTCCCGCTCCGTTTCGTTTCATTCGATAAACCATTGAGGAAACAGATACAAAATGATTGGGTTTGTAATAATAGTTCTTTTTTCTTTGGAGAATCCTGCAAAACAGTACAGAGCCGGAAATCATAATGAGATAGGTTCCAAGGATGACCATTATAACGGCAATAAAGAAGATAGAAATGGCTGTAATTGGATTTTTGATTGTGGCTGAAATGTAATATGCCACACCGAGAAGAATTACTCCTAAAATTCCTAAAATCCAATTTCCTTTGGGAGGTTTTTCACCGATATTTTCGCTTTTAATGAGCGATACGGCATTGGCAAATTTGATTTGGCGAACAGAGTTTAAAAAGAGTAATAAAAAAATCATGCCGAAAACAGCTATGGTCATGAGAATTGCTCCCGGAGAAACCGAAAGTGAATAATTGACCGAGCTGTTCATAATATTGATAAGCCCGAGTTCTGCAATTTTTGAAAACATAATTCCGGCAAGTATTCCGATGCCAAGTGAAATAACAGAAATGATCAGTGATTCCCAAAACAGAATTATACTGATATTCCTTTTTCCCATACCAAGGATATTATAAAGTCCGAATTCTTTTTTTCGTCTGCGTATCAAGAAAGAGTTTGTATAGAAAAGAAAAATACAGGAGAAAATGGCAATAACCCAACCTCCGAGATTCATCATTTCCCGTATTGTAGCACCGCCGGGAAGTGAAGACATGATATCGTTATATTGTAAGAAGACTATGATATAGTACATCATTACCATGCCGATACAATTAAGTATATACGGAAGGTACATTCTCTTATTTTTACTAATTGAAGTGGCGGCAAGTTTGGGATAAAATCCTGCTTTCATTGTTTGTCACCACCCGTTGCAAGTAATGTCAGAGTGTCGGATATTTTCTGATAAAGCTGTTCATCTGTACACTCTCCGCGATAAATCTGATGGAACACTTCACCGTCTTTTATGAATAATACTCTGTTCGCAGCACTTGCTGCTTTTACCGAGTGGGTAACCATCAAAATAGTTTGACCAAGCTTATTGATTTCACTGAAAAGACGAAGCAACTCATCGGTTGCTTTTGAATCAAGTGCACCGGTAGGCTCGTCTGCTAAAATAAGCTTTGGATTTGTTATGATTGCACGAGCCACAGCGGCACGTTGTTTTTGCCCGCCTGATACCTCGTAAGGATATTTATTTAAGAGTTCCGAAATACCGAGTCTTTCGGCAATGGGTTTTAATCTTGCATTCATTTCTTTATAGTTTTTTCCCGCAAGCACAAGCGGAAGATAAATATTATCCTCTAAAGTAAAAGTGTCAAGCAAATTAAAATCCTGAAAAACAAAACCAAGATTATCACGTCGAAAAGCTGCGATTTGAGATTCTTTGATTTTAGAAATTTCCTTTCCAGCCAGCCGAACGCTGCCGTTTGTGGGTTTATCCAGTGCCGCTAAAATATTAAGTAACGTGGTTTTACCTGATCCGGATTCACCCATGATTGCGATGTATTCACCCTTTTCAACGCTGAAATTTACATTTTTCAGGGCTTCTACTTTACTTCCTCCAAAACGGGTTGAATAGACCTTTTTAA
>CABUCT010000140.1 GCA_902490145.1 uncultured Oscillospiraceae bacterium | reverse complement strand
GCAGCCTGTGCAGATAGGTAAAAATATGGGGGTTTTTAATGAAATGAGCATTGTCCTCATTCTTTTCCCTATGTACCGAGGAAATCTTTTCGATTTCCTCCAATTTGATAATGCAGTTTTTCTTTCTGCCTTCCGCTGTAAAGGTTGCTTTCACATCTGCTGTCCCATTCAGATTAACATACCAATCAAATGTAGTATCCGATGTCGGTGTTATCAGATATACAAACTGATTGACAACATCGTGGCTGATAGTGCTACCACTAAAATCAATAAAGCTGTTCAGAGTGGAACGGATACCCTCTATATCCAATCCTTTCGGATTGCTTTTTTCCTGTGGAATTTCATCAAGTGCTTTTTGAAGTTTCTTGATTTCTTCATCGACAGGACTTCTCATTGCTTGATACTCGTCCTTGGAAATCTCTCCATCAGCTCTCATAGCAATCAAGTTAGTCAGTCTGCTATTTGCCTTATCCAATTTCGCCTGTATCGTTACCGTATCGGATTGAGTTTCGTTAGATTTTTCTTCCTTATAATAATACTTAATAAGGTCTAACGCAATCAGTACAGACTCTTTTCTCTCCGTCCAGAGATGCTCTAACAAAGCTTTTGCCATAAAATCGAGTTTCCAATCGGTTATCATTCTGCTGTCACAATATCCCTCAGTATCTAAACCGATTTCAGCTCTTTTCCGTTTAATTCCGTTGTTAAGCTGATTGTAGCATTGATAACCGTAAGAGGTTTTTCCGTCCAATTTCGTATGCCATTTATTTTTACGGTATGATGAGCCGCAGGAACAACGTAGCTTATTGACCCATATATCTCGTGAATCACGCTTACTATGTGTGTTTTTCCCTGCCGATACACATACAGGTTTTACTCTACTTTCCCTTATCGCCTGTGCTTTATTCCATATCTCTTGAGAAATAATAGAAGGGAAATCACCCTCAACATATTCATAAGTGGACATATCAAGATTGTTTATTCGCTTCTGCTCTAAAAAGTTATTGCTTCTGGATTTGTTGTAACACTTTGTTCCTGTGTAAGTGGCATTTTTAATCGCTCTCATAATATTTGAAACGCTCCACTTTATAAGTCCAGAAGCTGTTTTCCTTTTTCGCTCCGTCAAAATCTTTGCGATTTTCATCGAGCCATAACCTTGCAGATACAAATCATATATCATTCTGACCGTTTCTGCCTGTTCCTCATTGATAACATAGGTATCTCCAACACGGTCATAACCTAAAATATTACCGTTTCCATAGAGAACACCATTATCACGGCTGATTTTCTGACCTGCTTTTACACGCTCGGAAGTCTTGCGACTTTCTTCCTGTGCCAATGTTGCCATAAGAGATAGCCGCAGTTCTCCATCTCCGTCCATTGTCCAAATATTATCGTCGATAAAAAACACCTCAACGCCTATGCCTTTTAACTCTCTTGTAACAACAAGGGTATCCACAACATTTCGTGCAAAACGGCATACCTCTCTGGTAACAATTAAATCAAATTTACCTTGCTTGGCATCTTCAATCATTTTCAAAAAGGCAGGGCGTTTTTTTGCCTGTGTTCCCGTGATACCTTCATCAATATATCGTTCACAGACCGTCCAGTTCGGATGATATTTTACTTGGTCATCATACCATTGTAACTGATTTTCCAATGCAGATAACTGTGCTTCGTGTTCTGTTGAAACACGACCATAAATAGCAACTTTTCTGGCTCTGTTTCTGTCAAACAGAGAATAATCTGTGAGCTTAAATCTGTAATTATATTCATTTACTGCTGTGTTCATTAAGCATACCTCCAATTCATTTTTCTGAATATATTGTACTGATTATCAAGCCGCCTGTGAAATGTGCGAATTTGCGTGTTACACGATATTTGTATATGTGGCTTGATTTATCATTCCTTTTTCAAGAAGTATCTCAATGAGTTTCAGAGCCGCTACATTTTTATCTACCTTAATTTCATTCATTATTGACCTCCCTCAAAGAAATACTAATGGCAAGAGCTTTATCGGCTCTTGCCATTATGACTGTGGATAGCATACCAACATATTTACGCAGGCGTTGTTTGTCTATGGTGCGGATTTGTTCAAACAGGATAATTGAGTTCTTATCCAAACCTTCAAAATCATTGATTAAAGTGTGTGTCGGCAATTTTGCTTTAGTGTGTATTCGGCTTGTGATGGGTGCGACAATGACCGTAGGGCTATGCTTATTGCCGACATCGTTTGAAATGATAAGTACAGGTCTTGTTCCGCCTTGCTCCGAGCCGATAACAGGATTTAGATTTGCGTAGTAAATATCTCCACGCTTGATTTTTCTTTCCATTATGTTTGACCTCCCAGATTTATTTAGGCAGGTATGTTCTGCCTATGTAGGCAGCCAAACAAAAGGAAGTATTTAAGGTCGGGAGAGTATAAGCAAAATCTCTGTTCCTATGACTACCTTTTATCTGGCTTTATGATAGGAGCATTTCAATTTGTCCTCGACACCCCGAAATGCTATGGGAAGTCGCCAAACGGTCAGCAGCGAACTGACGCCACGGGAGTTCCACCCCAACTGTCGTTCTGACAGAGCCGCCCTCATTGCCTGCGACGGTTTTATCA
>CABUCT010000139.1 GCA_902490145.1 uncultured Oscillospiraceae bacterium | reverse complement strand
GTTAACAATTTATTACAATAAGTATAAAAATCAGACATTAAATCTAAAGAGAACGATATCTCCGTCTTTCATAACATAATCCTTGCCTTCGCTTCTTACGAGTCCTTTTTCCTTTGCGGCCGGCATTGATTTAAATTTCATAAAGTCATCGTAAGCAATAACTTCCGCACGAATAAATCCTCTTTCAAAATCAGAATGGATTTTGCCGGCGGCTTGAGGGGCTTTTGTACCGTTTTGAATGGTCCATGCTCTTACTTCCGGTTTTCCGGCCGTGAGATATGAAATCAGGCCAAGAAGGGAATAACAAGATGATATAAGTCGGTCAAGTCCAGATTCTGAGAGTCCGATTTCCTCAAGAAATGCTTTTTGTTCATCACGGTCAAGGGAGGCGATTTCAGCTTCGATTTCTGCACAAACCGGAATTACGCCGGCACCTTCCTCTAATGCGATTTCTTTAACAACATTATATAATTTATTTGAATCGACATCTTGGGCAATTTCATCTTCGCCCATATTACAAGCATAAATTACAGGTTTATCCGAAATGAGAGCCACTTCACTGATTATTTTTTGCTCATCTTCATTTCTTTCAAAAGAACGGGCAGTTTTACCGTTTTCAAGATGTGAATAAAGAGCCTTAAGAAGATCAACCTCTTTGGAAAGGGATTTATCGCCTTTCATCATTTTGGTTACACGATCGATTCTGCGTTCAAGCATTTCCATATCAGCAAATATCAGCTCAAGATTGATGGTTTCTATGTCTCTTGCTGGGTCAACGCTCCCCTCAACATGAACAATATCATCGTTTTCAAAGCATCTTACAACATGAACTACCGCATCAACTTCACGAATATGTGACAAAAATTTGTTCCCGAGACCTTCACCCTTTGAAGCTCCTTTAACAAGTCCTGCTATATCAACAAATTCGACAGTTGCAGGGGTTACTTTATCCGGATTATATATTTTTGCAAGTTCATCAAGACGTTTGTCCGGTACTGCGACTATACCGACATTCGGCTCTATTGTGCAAAACGGAAAGTTTGCCGATGCAGCATCTGCATTGGTGATAGCATTAAATAGTGTGGATTTTCCGACGTTCGGAAGTCCGATTATACCAAGCTTCATTGAAATAATACTCCTTAATACAATTATAAGATCAATTATACAGGAAACGTCAGGAAATTTCAAGAGCAGGGTTAGACTTATCGGTTTTGCCTATGATTATTTGTAAAAAGAAAAACTGCCGTATTTTACAATACGACAGTTTTTATTAAATTAGTTTATTGGGCTTTTGTATAAGATTTGATTTTGCCAACAGCGAATTGAAGAATCTGAAGGGCGTCAGCGGAAGTAACATTTCCATCCTCGTTAACATCAGCAAGATTAGCCTGTTCTTCTGATAACTGGATCTTGTTTACGGCTGCCTGAAGTGCCATGAGAGCATCAGCAGATGAGGTTTTTTCATCCTGGTTAACATCGCCTTTTTCGTAAACAACAGGAGGATCGGGCATATCGCCATAGACAAGAGTCTCAGGTTGAATAGGTTCATCATCTTTTGTGGCATAAACATTATCAATATAGAAGCAAAGTTCTTCTACAGGAAGTCCTGTAATACCTTCACTTGGATAGTATGCCTGATAAACCTCGAAACGCATACGATGGCAATATTTTAATCCAAATTCTTTATACTGATATGAATCATCAGTACCTGTTGCTAAAACAAATTCTTCAATAGGCATTACAACATGATACCATCTGCAGGCCTTCATTCTTACATTCTGGCGATAGGCATCATATCCGTGCCAAGCTTCAACATTTCCGCAGAGACACAAAGCAAAGCTTGGGCAGTTTACATCAACAAGGGATGCAACATCGAACTCAACATATTTATATTGAGAAAAGTCAACGCCTTCTTTACCTTCGTTTCCACTTGAATCCTTGTTAATAAGCGAGTCTTTAAAAACAAAGTTATGGAAGAAAGACACCTTGTTATCGAAAGAAGTAAAAATACTTGCTGATTGAGTTCCTTCAACATCTTTAAAGATTTTCGGCGGCTGAGTATATTTTGGAACGCCATTATCCCACGTATCGTTTTCCATTCCGCCAAGCTGACCCCACTGGTCGTTAGCACCGTTTCCGGCTTTATCTTCTGCAGCATAGAGCATTGTTGCATTTGGCGGGTTATTCTCTGTTTCTTTTGCAGAAACGCCTGTAACAACAGACAGTAATAATACCGCAGAAAGAATAATTGATATTAATTTCTTCATTTAAAATCCTCCTTTTTATATGTTAATAATATATCGTTTGCTTTAATATGTCAAGCATAATCTATGGAAAATTAACAAAATAAATTGGATAAATACCCAAAAAAAGAAAAGCAATAAACATAATTCTGTAACAGAAGAAAAATGCGATTTTTCTGAAGTTGTACGGTGCTTTATTATAATTGTTTTTTATTAAATACAAAAATTTTATTTACCGAATATTGAAGAATCTGGAGTGCATCACCGGAAGTTATTTTTTCATCCTCATCAACATCAGCAAGAGTAGCCTGTTCTTCTGATAACTGGATCTTGTTTACGGCTGCCTGAAGGGTATTTAGAGCATCCGCTGTAGTAATT
>CABUCT010000138.1 GCA_902490145.1 uncultured Oscillospiraceae bacterium | reverse complement strand
GGGATGTGCAGGAAAAAGAGAACGGCTCTGCCTCCTACATGGAAGAGGAGTTCGGGCATAAGCCTACTGATGAGGAAATCCACACATTGGTTATGTCCTGGTATAACAGCCAGACTGATGCGGCTATCCTATCCGGATTCGCCTATAATGGTGCCCATGTATGGCTTTCTGTGGAGAACCAGTACAACTATAAGGCAGCATACGATTTGGCCGTTCAGACGGGCGGAGAAACCCTGCCAGTGACGTTTAAGTTTGGTTCGGATGAACAACCGGAATACCATACTTTTACTCAGTTAGAAGAACTGAAAGATTTCTATACAAAAGCAGTAGGATTCATTCAGACAGTTCTGGCTGAAGGCTGGGAAAAAAAGGACAAGTTCAATTTGGAATTATATCGGATTGAGTGATTGACAATCCCTTCGGGGGAGGGATAAAAAAAGCCCCCGGCCTGTTAATATAGACGCCAATCATTTATTAACACAAAACGCCACGAGAGTGCGCGACCGGGGGCAATGCCCTCTGCCGCACTCTCGTGGCGTTTTTACGCATTAAATAAATGATTGGCATTGCAAAAGTACAAAAATGATTGGATATGACATTGTTTGAAGCACTTAAATTTAACAGAGAACCGCTTGAAATGCTTATAAGTTTGGGCGGCAAGCAGGATGACCTTCGATTCATAGACTTATATACGGAGTATGAGGTCATGAAAAAACAAGGTGAAAAGACCACTTATGCAGTGGCGTTTTTGGCAAATAAATATTCGGTAAGCGAACGTAAGGTGTATGATGTTATCAAACGGTTTGGAAAGCACTGCACGCTCGGTGCAGTGTGATTGATGTGCCGGGGATGCCTTGTGTTGTCCGGTAGAGCTACCTTTGTACAACCAAAAATAAAGCTCATGAATAAGTATTACCAGACATTAGACAAGATACTCCAAACGGGCAAAATCCAGACCAATAGGAAAGGGCGTATCAAGTATCTATTAAACGAAAGGCTCATGCTAACCCCCGCTGATTTACTTGACATATTTGAAAGCCACGGGATAGCCAGGAAAAAGCTGAAAGAGGAATTGAAACTGTTTATGCAAGGAGTCCGGGATGTGGAAAAATACAAAGAGGCAGGGATTACCTGGTGGGATTATTGCGGCCATACCCTTGTAAACAGCTATCCAACTTACTTTGAAAAGCTTCCACCCCTCATAACCAGGATTAACCGGGAAAAGCGCAACAGCAAGAATTATGTCCTGTTTCTTGGAGAAACCGGGGTGGAAAGCAACCAGGCACCCTGCCTGAGTCTTGTGCAGTTCCAAATTGATGAGGGAGAATTGGTGCTATCTGCATATCAGCGTAGTTCTGATGCGAACCTTGGGCTTCCGGCTGATATTTATCATCTTTATCTGATGGCAAGGCAGGTGGAGCTTCCCCTGAAGTCCATAACCCTTGACCTTGGAAATGTGCATATATATGAAAATAACATTGACCGGACTCTGGAACTGTTATCCGGAGTTGAAAACATTAAATTTGACTTGAACGTATGAAGAATATGAATTTATCTGCACCACTGCCATTTGTAGGCCAAAAAAGAATGTTTGCTAAAGAGTTTATTAAAGTTTTGGAACAGTTCCCTGAAGATACCGTGTTTGTGGACTTGTTTGGCGGTTCCGGACTTCTTTCGCATATAGCCAAAAGAAGCAAGCCCGATGCTACTGTTGTCTACAATGACTTCGACAACTACCGGTTCAGACTGAAAAATATCCCACAGACAAATAAACTGCTTGCCGATATTAGGGAGCTGGTGGGTAATTCGATACCCAAACATAAACCAATTAAAGGGGAACTTAGAGAACGCATTTTTAAACGTATCGAGGAAGAAGAACTAAATGTTGGGTACGTGGATTTTATAACCTTATCATCCTCACTTATGTTCTCCATGAAGTATAAATTGTCTGTAGCCGAAATGCGCAAGGAAGTCCTTTATAACAACATTCGCAAGACCGGTTATCCGGAGTCTTCTGACTACTTAAAAGGGCTTGAAATTGTATCATGCGACTACAAAGCAGTATTCAACCAATATAAGGATGTTCCCGGAGTCGTCTTTTTAATTGATCCGCCTTATCTTTCCACTGATGTTGGTACGTACAATATGTATTGGCGCTTGTCTGATTATTTGGATGTTTTAAAGATACTCGAAAAGCATTCCTTCGTTTATTTCACATCCAATAAATCCTCCATACTTGAACTGTGTGAATGGATTGGAGCAAACAAAACCATTGGCAATCCTTTTGAGGGTTGTACAAAAAAGGAATTCAATGCCCACATGAATTATTCTGCCGAATATACAGACATGATGCTGTATAAGAAACAGGAAAAATTAGTTCATAAAACAGCTGCTTAGCACTGAACAAAGATACAATTTTTCAAGCAGAAGGCCAAACTTTTGAGCCTTATTTTAATGCCGTTATAAAGCCATTTTTTATGAAATTATAAAGCCGAAACAGAGGTCATTACAAAACTTTTGTTTCGGCTTTTTGAGTGTTGCGCGCTTTCCTTTTTTGAACGCTTCGTTTTGTCCTTTTCCCTGAAAATCGAACGCTTCGTTTCGGATTCTGCGGAAATTTGGATTTGCGGATTATAATTAGTGAATGCAGTAATCGTTTGCAGACGTCG
>CABUCT010000137.1 GCA_902490145.1 uncultured Oscillospiraceae bacterium | reverse complement strand
GTGGGGAAGAATATAAAACAAGAGAAATCGATGTGGATCCTTTGCTGACGCAGGGCGACGGTGTGGAACTGTTTTCGTAAAGCATATAACAATGCGATACGGATTGCCCGGACAGAAGGGCATAGAATACAGAATGAAGCAGCCCTTGACGGTCAGCATGGGGCAAAGAAAAAGGGTGCTGATATAGTCAAACGGTGGGATTCCACACTTGACGGACGGACAAGGGACGAACACCGGGAGTGTGACGGACAAATCAGGGAAATTGATGAACCGTTCGATGTTGGCGGTGAGAAAATGCAAGCACCGGGTGTTGGCGGTTCTGCAAAGAACGTTTGTAACTGTCGGTGCTGTCTGCTGCAACGTGCAAAATGGACATTGGACGAGAAAGAACTTGAGACTTTAAAAGAGCGTGCGGAAATCTTTGGATTGGATAAGACAGATGATTTTGAAGAATTCAAGAAAAAGTACCTGGAATCGGTTGAAAAAGGCAGGTATTCTAATATAATTGAATCAGACTTAGGGAAGTTTAAGAAAAAGCTGAGAAATGATTCTGAAATGACAAGCGAATATTATGCGTGCCTAAAAGATAAGTTTTCACATGGAGCAGAGAATGCAAAGCGGTTATTTACCAAGTTTGTTGGGGATAATAGTGTTGAGGATGCATTTTATGAAAATACGGCTCATTATAATATTAGAACTAAGAAAATATCTATGCATTATGGTGCCGATTTAAACAACCCTCGTGGAGCTGGAATCACATGGTTCCATGAACATGGCCATTTAATTGATGATTTGTCTGGGAATATGTCAAATGACAAGTACTTTTTACAGCTGTTGGAAAACGATTCATTATCTTATCGTATAGCGTATGGCAAAGCACATCATCTGAAGACTTTTGATAAGGTTGATAAAGCTATTGGCGGGGAACCGAAAGATATGCGGAAACATTCAGCAATATCAGATATTTTTGATGGTGTAACCCAGGGAAATATTATTGGTTGTGCGTCGCATTCGAAAGAATATTGGGAAAATCGAGACAATGTTACATCAGAGGCTTTTGCTCATATGTTTGAGGCGCAATTTGATAAGGAACGATACGAACAAATGGGAAAATACTTTCCAAACGCATTGAAATATTTTGAAAAGAAGATAAAGGAGGCGTTGTAAATGAATGTTTTATGCTCGAAATTTGAAAAGGCGCATAAAGATTTTGTACTTCATTTTGGATATTGTCCTAAAATTCCAAATGAGATAGATTTTGATCAATCGGCATATGCAGATGATTTATTAAAAAGCGTTGCCGACAACTATGATTATACAGTTAAGAAATATGGTACGCAGGTACCCAAAAAGTATCCCAAACCAGAAATAATAATTGATTAATACCATCGGTCAAAAAATGATTGGTGGTATTTTTATACCCATTTTTAAGAAAGAGAGGTCAAAGATATTGATTATTACAGGTATGGCGCACTTTCAGAGCGTGTGCAAAAAGAAGATGGTGGAATGGTATAACAAAAACGGCTATGCCGTTACACCGACAACACCGCCGATTGATTTATCTAATGTGTTTGTGGTGTGGTCTTGTAAAACGCTTCAGAACTATAAATGCCTGGTATCTACTACAGTAAGCGGCGATGGTATTTATGCGGAGTATACCTATAACGGTGATAAGCAGGAGCTGTACGAGGATGTATACAAAAAGCTGTCCAATACATGTTTTACAGAAGAGTAGAAAGGCGGTGATCCAGAATCTTCCAACTATGGGTAAAATAGCATTTTTAAGACATCCGCAAGGGTGTTTTTTTGTCCGAAAAAGGCTTATGACGTTTAAACTGCTGCTGAAATGACCCCTGCAACATGGGATATAAACTGTTGACCGTTCCCGGTGACACCGGATATAAAAACATGACGGAGAAAGGAAGAAGAACATGGAATTTTTAAAAGCATTTTTTGGTGATAAGGCTATCACCTACGATGAACTGGTACAAGCAATCAATTCCTATAACGGTGATGAAAAGAACAAAGAGAAGCTGATCAAGATGGTTAACCTTACTGATGGTGGTTATGTGTCTAAGGACAAATACACTAACCTTGAAACTGACCTTTCCGGTAAGACTACAGAATTGACAAAGGCTAATAACCTGATTGAAGAACTGAAAAAATCAGACGGAAAAGATGAAGAAACACAGCAGAAAATTACTGCATACGAAACAGAAATTGCAGACCTTAAGAAAGAGAATGCAGAACTGAAAACAGAAAATGCATTGAAATTTGCGTTGGTTGCAGCCGGTGCGGTTGATGTTGATTATCTTGTATTCAAGGCAAAGGAAAAGGTGAAATCAAACTTGGGGATGATGGAAAAATCAAAGGTGAAGATGATCTGATTTCAGGTCTTAAAACACAGCATCCTACCATGTTTGAAGCATCCAACAGCAATCAGCGGCAGAATGGTAACAGAAGGGTTCTTGAAAACAACCTGCCGGGTGGGGATAAAGACAAGACAGTTACCAAACGAAAGAATGAAACGATAAAATCGATTCTGTGCTAAAAATACGATGTCTAGACATTGCGTTTTGCCTTCACTTTTCTCAAAAAGGCAAAAAAATAGAACGTATAGTTTTCATACGCTCTATCTTATATTCCATATTAAATTTTTAAATTCTACAAACTTGAAGTTCCTCACTTTTTCATCTTCGGAGCAATAAGCAGCACTACTGTCACAAGAAAATATACA
>CABUCT010000136.1 GCA_902490145.1 uncultured Oscillospiraceae bacterium | reverse complement strand
TCCGGGATATGTACGCCTGTATTTTCAATCGTGAGGTTTACTTTTTCAAATTCTTTCCATAACTTGACCGATATATAATTTCCTGCTCCCGAATATGTTGCCGCATTTCCTAAGAGGTTATCTATTACCTTTTGAAGCAACTGAATATCTCCCGAAACATAAAACCCCGGTATTATGGATTTTTCAACGGTCAGTTCTTTTTGCATGAATAAATCTTCATACGCAGCAAGTCGTTCATTTATGAGCTTGCTAAAATCAATATCGGATTTTTTACAGGTATATCCCGGTGTATCTAAACGGGAAATTGTCAGAAGCTCCTGCACCATTTTTTCCAAAGTATTTGTAACTTCTAAGGATTGTGCAAGGTATGTTTCCCTATCTTTATAGCGTCCTACTTGATAGAGCATACCTTGAAGCTGCCCCTTGATAATGGTAATAGGCGTTTTTAATTCATGCGAAGCCGCTGAAAAAAACTCTATCCGCTGCCGTTCAAGCTGTCTTTCTTTATCAATATCTGCTTGCAGTTTTTGATTAGCCTCCTGTAATTCAGAAAGTGCCGCGGTCAATTTCTGTGAAAGTGTATTTAGACTGTTAGACAACACACCTATTTCATCAGTACGTCCGGTAGGGCAAAAACCGTTGAAATCCATATCTGCCATTTGTCTTGAAAGTTTACTAACTTTTTTAACGGGCGCAGTCATATACCATGTATAGGAAAATGCAGCAAGTGTAGATGTGCAAAGAATAACTACACTTAAAATCGGAATAGTTTTATTAAGTGCTTCTACTATTTGGCTTTGTTTGTCTGTGTTTTGAGCGATAATCAAAAAGTATTGTTCGGTTCCGTCTTGAAAATATATAGGAGTGCTTTCTGTTTTTTGAAAAGTATCAAAATCCTCCATTCTTTTTCCAGTGGGAATATCTAAATCTGATAGTGTAAGTTCTTTGCCAGAGCTTGTAAAAATATGCAAACTATACTCGTTATCATATTGCTCGTAAAGAATATTAGAGCAAACGTCAAAAAAGATAGGGCTTTCTTCACGACTATATCCCGACAATTCTTCTGCAAACTGATAAATGAGATATTCAATATCAGAAAGCGTGTATTTGTAAACGTAAGGGGCAAAGTGATATATACAAGTGCAGGTTATTGTTGAACACGCAATCATCAATATTGTAGTGAAAAGAAAAACTTTAACTGATAATTTACTTCTAATTCTCTTTATCAATTCTATATCCCACCCCTCTAATCGTTTCTATGTAGTCAGCAGTACCAAGTTTTTTCCGTAGGTTTTTTATATGCGTATCAATAATGCGCTCCTCCCCGAAAAATTCATATTTCCAAAGTGTTTGCAACAGGTTTTGTCGTGTCAATATCCTGCCTTTGTGGGTAAGCAATTCTCGCAGTATTTCAAACTCGCGGGGAGTAAGGTCAATACTTTCTTGACCGTTATAAACTTTGTAACCGTCTAAGTCCAGTGTTAAATCTTTATAGCTTATAGTTTGCGGCACGTCATCTTGCCTTGACGAACGCCGCAGAACAGCAGCTATTTTCCGCAATAGAACAGGCATAGAAAACGGCTTCGTAATATAGTCGTCAGCTTGCAAGTCTAAGCCCTTTATTTGATTTTCTTCGTTATCCAGTGCTGTAAGCATGATAATAGGCACGTTGGATTTTTGCCGGATAACCTCACAAACACCGTAACCGTCTATTTTGGGAAGCATAATATCAAGCAGTACCAAGTCGAAAGTCTGTTCAGAATATTTTGCAAGGGCTTCCACACCGTCAGCAGCCAGTACAACGCTGTGTCCGGCTTCTTGTATAAAATCATGCAATAGTGCCTGTATGGATATATCGTCCTCAACAATCAAGATTTTACTCATGGCGCACCTCCTAACTGTAAATTGTAACAGGGTAATTTGAATCTATTGTGTAGATTTGATTTTTTTGTATCTTTTATCTTTTGGTTTCTGCGCGTCTTTTGGTATCAACCACATATAGCCGATTTTTGAAATGCCCGGTATTCGATTGTCCTCGCAAAGTTTCTGTACTCGTCTTTCTGAAATGCCCCATTTTTTCGCTGCTTCGGGGCAAGACATATATTCCATAATTCGCCCGTCCTTTCTTCAAACTCTATCATTATAATTATATACGGGTAGCCGTATAATAGCAAGTGCCAAAATATGAATTATTTTGGCTAATTGTAAGAACTGTGTAGACATATCTAAACAAAGAAAGGAACAGTAAAATGTAGTTGGGTGAATTATTATGGCAAAAAGACCAGTACCTTTATATGACTTTGCAGCTTTCGGGCAAGCCATAAAAGCAGCGCGAACAGGCAGAAATGAAAGCCGCAAGAAAGTAAGCGACGAAATGAACATTTCCCCTCGCTACCTTGCGAATATTGAAAACAAAGGGCAACAGCCAAGCCTGCAAATCTTTTATGAGCTTGTAACCCGTTATGATATATCCGTAGACCAATTCTTTTTCCCGGATAAGGCAGCGGAAAAATCGACGCAAAGGCGGCAGCTTGATACACTGCTTGACAGCATGAGCGATAAGGGAATACGGATTGTTACCGCGACGGCGAAAGAAATTGCAGAAGTCGAAAACGAAAACTAAATAGGCTTTAGGAAGCGTTGTAATCTTTTTGAGATTGCAGCGTTTTTCTTTTGTGTAAGTTTGGCAAAACGGGGCTTTCCGTTGTAGTAGGGATTAAGAAAAAACTTTCGTAGCAAGCA
>CABUCT010000135.1 GCA_902490145.1 uncultured Oscillospiraceae bacterium | reverse complement strand
TTGGCATGTTTTTGTGGTATAATAACTCCTATAGTATCAAAAATTAAAGATTTTGATCGTAATGAGAACATTGTTATATTGCAATTTGAAATGTTCTGTCCCAAGGTTTTGTCTTGCTTTGTGTCTTACACAAATAAATTTCGGCACAACAACAAGAAAAATAGAGTAGAGTGGGTGGCTGTATGAATAATGATAAAAAAGAAAAAATGAGAAACAGAAGCCGAAAACTTGTTCAGGAAAGAATAAAAAAGCACAAATTTGTTTTTGCTGTTTATCTTATTCTTCGTGTGGTTGTTATTGCAATTTTGATTAGTTCATTAGTCAATAAACGTTATGAAAATGCGTTTATCTGCGTATTGGCATTGGTTCTGTTTATGCTTCCTGATATTATACAAAAAAGTTTAAAGATAAAGTTTCCGTCAGCACTCGAAGTTTTGGTTATTCTGTTTATATTCGCAGCTGAGATACTGGGAGAGCTCAATTCTTATTATATCAATGTTCCGCATTGGGATACCATGCTTCATACAATAAACGGATTCGTTTGTGCAGCGATTGGATTTTCACTTGTAGATTTGCTTAACCGTCACAAAAAAATAAAGTTTGAGTTGTCCCCGGCATTTTTGGTGGTAGTAGCATTCTGCTTTTCAATGACGATAGGTGTGTTGTGGGAGTTTTATGAGTTTGGATCTGATATGCTGTTACATACTGATATGCAAAAAGACACGGTAATTCAAAGGATAGACTCCACATACATTGATCCCACGAAATCAAATAAGGTTGTTAGCATTTCTGATATTTCCGAAACTACTGTTAATGGAGAAGAACTTCCGGTAGACGGTTATTTGGACATAGGAATTATAGATACGATGAAGGATCTTTTAGTAAACTTTGTTGGTGCAGTAGTATTCAGCATTATAGGATACTTCTACATTAAGAGACGAGGGCGTTCAAAAATAGCAAAACAGTTTATACCGTTTATGGATGAGAACGACGACGGAATAGATGATAATTTACAGGAAACATAAGATAATATGAAAGGAAGAATATAAATGACCCGTGAGGAGTGCAAAGAGCTGGCAAACATACTGTTTCCGAATGTGACCGAAACACCTGAGCAGCTTTTAGAGAAATTCCCGAAAAGAGAACTTAAGGAAGGTGCAAGAGTGACAAGATATGCACCAAGTCCGACAGGATTTATGCATATAGGAAACTTGTTTTCAGCATTTATAAGCGAACGTGTGGCACATACCACGGGAGGTGTTTTTTACGTAAGAATCGAGGATACCGACAAAAAAAGAGAAGTCGAGGGTGGTGTTTCCGGGATTCTCCGTGATCTTTCGGCATTTGGATGCGTAGTTGACGAGGGTGTGATCGGTGAGAATGAGGAAAAAGGAATTTACGGCCCTTATCATCAAAGCTGCCGCAAGGAAATATATCATGTTTTTGCAAAAAGTCTTACCGAGCAAGGGCTTGCATATCCGTGTTTTTGCAGTTCCGAAGCTCTTGATTCAATTCGTAAAAATCAGGAGGCAAATAAGATCACTACAGGATACTACGGCCAATTTGCAGTTTGCAGAAATTTAACTCTTGAAGAAATAAAGAAAAATTTAAACGAAGAGAAGCCATTTGTCCTTCGTCTGCGTTCACCCGGGAGCGATGAGGGAAAAGTAATATTTGAGGATATGATAAAAGGCAAGATCGAGATGCCGGAAAACACTCAGGATATTGTACTTCTTAAAACTGACGGTATTCCAACATATCATTTTGCTCATGCAGTTGATGATCATTTAATGGGAACAACTCATGTGGTTCGAGGCGATGAATGGATCGCTTCGGCTCCGATACATCTACAACTGTTTAAACTGCTTGGATTCAGACCTCCAAAGTATGCACATATTTCTCCTCTTATGAAAGAGGAAAACGGCGGAAAACGCAAGCTTTCAAAAAGGAAAGATCCCGAGGCTGCTGTGTCGTTTTATTTTGAACAGGGTTATCCGGCTGTTTCAGTGCGTGAATATCTCCTTACCCTTGCAAACTCCAATTTTGAAGAGTGGAGAAGAGCCAACAAAAATGCCGAACAGGATTCTTTCCCTTTCAATTTAAAAAAAATGTCGTCTTCAGGAGCATTATTCGATTTGATAAAGTTTGAGGATGTCAGCAAAAATGTCATTTCTCTTATTCCTGCAGAGGAAATATATAATTATATTTCCGATTGGGCTGAAAAATATGATCCTGAGTTTTATAGATTATTTACTGCTTCTCCGGAATTTTCAAAGCGGATTTTTTCTATTGACCGGGGCGGTAATAAGCCCAGAAAAGATATTGCGAAATGGTCAGAAGTTCCGGAGTATACACGCTACTTCTTTGAAAAACCAAGAGTTTATGATCTTCCTGAAAATATCGGGAAACAAGAATTTAAAAATATCCTTTCGGCATATAAAAATATTTATGATGAGAATGCGGATAAGGATAGTTGGTTTGCCGCGATGAAAGGAATATGCGAAGGCCTTGGATTTTGCCCGGAAGTGAAGGAATACAAAAAAAATCCCGATGCTTTCAAAGGTCATGTCGGAGATGTAAGTACCGCTGTAAGGGTTGCTGTGACAGGACGTAGAAATACTCCTGATCTTTATGAAATAATGAAACTGCTGGGACGCGATGAAGTTATTGCACGTATTGAAAAGGCAATTGAAGAATAGTACAAGGAATGATAAGAATGGAAGAAATAATAAAGGAATCATCAAATTTTATACATGACTTTATT
>CABUCT010000134.1 GCA_902490145.1 uncultured Oscillospiraceae bacterium | reverse complement strand
CGCCTAAAACGGCTTAATTTCGGCGATTTTCGGCTTGTCGTCACCCGCAGGACACGCCTTTTGGGCGTGTTCAGACGCATCGGTTATGATTAACCGAATATATAATATCATATACCTTTATAAAAATCAAACAGTCATTTAAAAGCAAACTTTTTCATATATATGTGAAAACGGCAGAAAAGAATTTGTTCTATGCCGTAAATTCGGAGCGGCAAAAAATCATTTGCCATTCCGACTTATTAAAAATCAGGAACGGATGAATTATATGAAAAACTTTTTACCCGAAGGAAGTCTTTTGCAAACGGCTGAGAACTTAGCCGCAATGAAATCTCTGGCAACGCTAAAAGAAGCAATGGCAAACAAAACAATTTTAGAATCAAGGGTGTCAATGTGTGATTATGAGCACAATTTGATCGTGGAATTCCCCTTCATGAAGGGAATTATTCCACGGGTGGAAGGTGCAATCGGAATATCCGATGGAAAAGTAAGAGATATAGCTCTTATTTCCAGAGTTAACAGACCGGTGTGCTTTGTAGTAACCAATATCACAGTTGATTCTCAAGGAAAACCGTTAGCCATACTTTCAAGACGCGAAGCACAGCAAATGTGCTTTGACAACTACATATCAAAACTTAATGTCGGCGATATTATCAATACTAAAATTACTCATCTTGAACCTTTCGGAGCGTTTTGCGATATTGGCTGCGGAATTGCATCACTCATTCCCATTGACAGTATTTCTGTATCACGAATTTTCCACCCTTCGGATCGTTTTGCAGTGGGCGATAACATAAAGGCTGTCGTAAAGTCCCGGGAAGATAACGGAAGAATAAATCTGACCCATAAAGAGCTGCTCGGCACATGGTCGGAAAATGCATCTCTTTTTTCTCAAGGTGAAACCGTCTCGGGCATTGTGCGAACAGTAGAAAGTTATGGCAGCTTTGTGGAACTTACACCGAATTTGGCAGGACTTGCTGAACCCAAGGACGGAGTAAAACCCGGTCAGCTTGCATCGGTTTATATAAAAAGTATACTTCCCGATAAAATGAAAGTTAAGCTCATTATTGTGGATTCGTTTGACGGTGAGGTTACAAAATCAAATACAGAATATTTCTTTAACGGTGAACACATGGATTACTGGCAATATTCTCCGGATAACTGTGAAAGAGAGATTGCAACCCGCTTTTAACTTGATTTTTTATCTTAATATGATAAAATAAATTAATAAATCAAATAAAGGATGTAAAATGTATGTCAAAAGTCTCACTTATAATAATGGCCGGAGGACTTGGAAGCCGATTCGGCGGTCTTAAACAACTTGCAAAAATCGGTGCAAACGGTGAAAAGATCATTGATTACAGCATTTATGATGCCAAAAGAGCGGGATTTGACCGAGTAATATTTGTTATTAAGCGTGAAAACCTTGAACTTTTCAAGGAGGAAATCGGCGACATTGTGGCCAAAAACATTCAAGTCGATTATGTTTTCCAGTCTACCGACGTACTCCCTGAGGGATATTCAGGTATCAAAGATCGCGAAAAGCCACTTGGAACGGGTCATGCTGTTTGGTGCTGCAAAAATATTGTTAATGAACCGTTTGCGGTTATAAACGCAGACGACTACTATGGTCCTGAAGCCTTTAAACTTGTATATGACTTTCTCACAAGTCATTCCGAAACCGACCGTGTAAAATACTGTATGGCGGGTTACGTCCTCAAAAACACCCTCACTGAATTCGGAACCGTATCAAGAGGCGTTTGTGAGATAGACGAAAACGGAAATCTTAAATCAGTAACCGAAAATAAAAAATTAAGCCGAAAAGGCGATGTTGCCGTTTCGGAATATGATAACGGATCAGTTTGTGAACTGCCTTTGGAATCAATTGTATCAATGAATTTTTGGGGATTCACTCCCGACTTTTTTAAAAAGCTTGATGATGGTCTTAAAGAATTTCTTACAAAGAACCATGAAGATCCTCTCAAAGCTGAATATTTTCTGCCTGAGGTTGCCGATAAGTGCATCCGTGACGGATATGCAGACATATCGGTGCTTACCACCCGCGATCGTTGGTACGGCGTAACTTACAAAGAGGACAAAGAATCCGTATCGTCTGCGATAAACAAGCTTGTAAAATCAGGGCTTTATCCCGAAAAACTGTGGGGCTAATATTTATTTAAATGCTTTTTATGTACCTTGTTTCAGAGCCGCATATCTCTTATTAAAAGACCAAAGCAGATGTTTTATTTTGACATCTGCTTTGGTCTTTAGTCTTTATAAGCAAAGCCGACAAATCCGAACCTACCTAAAACGGCTTAATTTCGGCGATTTTCGGATTGTCGTCACCCGCAGGTGTTAGCCTTGCGGCTTCTTCCGCACGCAAAATTGTTCAAAATTCCTCTCGTTTTAGGTCAAAGAATTTTAAAGAGGCGGATTTTTGTCTGTGTGCGACAGTCGGGCTGCCGCCCGGCAATGGCAAAACTTTAAGCGGCACAAAACTCAGGGAATTCTAATGGATTCTTGAGTATTTTAACAAAGCAAAGGCGGAAATTCGTCCTTTAAAATCGGGTTCGGATTTGTCTTCTTTGCTTAAATAAACCACTTAATATACTGTAAAAAGAAGAAAAATCATCTGCAAGAGATAGGAAATGAGTACTAAATTTTCAATTCTTATTCCAATATTTACAATTTTCTATGGTCTCGCTGTCTTATCAGCAGTATGATCTTTATGCTCCGGTTTTAATATAAACCTAAGCAACTTATGAATGAACATACATTTATA
>CABUCT010000133.1 GCA_902490145.1 uncultured Oscillospiraceae bacterium | reverse complement strand
TGCAGATGTGGATAGATGCAGAGAGTTCATTGCCAATACAATTTCTCTGAAGTGATAGCAGATAACAGGTCAGCAGGTCTTTCTAAAAAATAATCTGCTTTTATGTGCTTATTATGACTGCCCCATACTGCCAAAGCAAAATCAATTCCTGCATCTTCCGCACATTTACTGTCATATTTGCTGTCTCCAATATAAAGCACTTTACTATGGTCTGTTTTTGATAATTCCACATATTTCAAAATCGGTGCGGCATTGGGTTTATGTTCCTGTGTATCGTCTGCACATATGATTGTTTTGAAATAATGACTGATACCAAACGGACAAAAATCATGTGTAAATTCTTCCCTTGTCTTTGATGTGACAATCCCCATTTCATAATCCAGACTTAGAAGATTTTTCAATAATTCAACGATTCCGTCAAATACTTTAATGTTATTTGTATAGTTACGCATATTTTTATCCCATAATTCTATCGCATAGGAAGTGTCTTTTATCGCAAGTTTTTTCAAAGCGTCTGTTCCTGTAATCCCTAACGCAAATCTTAGTTCAGAACATGGTATCTCTCTCCCGGACAATCCCTTTATAGTTTCCTGTAAAGAATGTAATACAGCATATTCCGTATCAATCAGAGTACCGTCAATGTCAAAAACAATATGCTTATACTTCATGCTGCCACCTTTCCCTGCCTGTATCAAAATAACGTATTACCCTGCATGGATTCCCTACTGCAACACAATTAGGCGGGATAGGGCGGGTAACTACACTTCCAGCCCCTATCACGCTGTTTTTTCCTATAGTGACTCCGGGCAGAAGAATACAGCCGCCGCCAATCCAGACATTACTTTCTATTTCTATCGGACGTGCATAGGTTCTAAAAAATGTTGTCTGACGTTCCCTCCAATCCGGCACAAACCTTTCCTGTGGTAAGACAGGGTGTGAAGATGTATAAATCTGCACATTTGACGCAATCAATACCCTGTCGCCAATTCGGATAGTTTTGTTATCCACAAAGGTACAATTCATATTGACGATCACATCATTTCCCCAAAAAATATTTTTTCCATAGTCGCAATGAAAAGGCGTGTCGATTGCCACATTTTCTCCTATTCCGCCCAACAGCTCCCGAAGAATGGAAGTGCGTTTTTCTGTATCTCTATAATCAGAAAAATAATATTTCCGTGTTAATTCCCTTGTGCGGGCAATCTGCTTTAACGTATCGCTGTCCGCTGTTTCCAAAAAATCACTGGATTCGTAATACACAATATCCCCCCTTAACGAAAACTGTTTTCCATAACGCCCGGAAGCAGGGCATAGATAGAACAGCCAATCTGATCCTCAAACCGTTCTTTAATCTCTAAAATCTTTTTCCATCTGTCTATTGTCGCTGGGTGAACGCCGTATCGCATTGTCACGTCTACAAATCTCTTTTCCAAAAGACAGAACCCCGAAGGCATAGCCAATGCGTCACATAACTGTACAAGACGGTCATAATCATCATATACCGCATTTGCAACAAATTCTTTCATAAACAGGTAATCCTCATCACTGACATCAAACTCTCCGATAGATGTGGCAATATCCTGTATCATAAATGCGTGGGATATACATATTTGTGCGGCTTTTCCCCACCCACGCTCCATACAGTAACGATAGCCGTCTATCAGATGCCTTTCCGAACTCACTCCGGCATAACGTCCAATATCGTGTAACAGCCCGAAAATATACGCCTGTTCAGAAGATAAATCTTTACAGTGTGACGCAATGTTTTTACAGGCTTCGGCTACATACCGGGAATGTTCTGCCCATGCTCCCGGATTGGATTCTGACGCTTCCCTTAATGCCAGTTCTGCGGTCTGAATGTTCAACTCCATTTTTAACTCCTTTCAAAAGGGCGGGGCTGGAAGATAAACTGTCCAGCCCCTTTATGATGAAATATTTACAGATAAATCAGCAATCCCCGGCATAGTACGAAACAATGTTCATATAGTCCGTTGGATTCGGAACTTCTAAAACAAGCCGCAAACAGTTTTTGTTTTGGGAGTATTGCCGCCACAAACTGCCCTGTATCTTTTCTTCCCCATTGATGTTTTGTTTTTTACCATCCGGGCAGAGCATATTTACTTTGCCGGAACAGCTATTGACCGTATCTAAAAAATTTTTCATGTTCAGAATGTTCAGTTTTACCACTTTGCACTCACCTCCTGTAAATGACGGATTTACTTTACAGGTATCATTATAATGCAAAAGGAATAGAAAAATATTTCTTTTCTGCCCTTATCTATCACTATTCTGCCATTTTCTCCGATATTCTGTGGGTGAACAATGTGTGTATTCTCGAAAAACCTTTCCAAAATAACTGCTACTCCCCAAACCGCACTCATGGCTGATAACGGTAACTGCTTCCTGCCCCTTTGCTAGCATCTGACAGGCAGCTTGCAGACGGTAAGCCTTTATATACTCTACGGGTGTCATGTGCAGACAGTCATGGAACACTCTATAACACTCCCTTTCGCTTAGGTATGCTGCTGCCGCAAGTTCCGGGATAGAGATTTTCTCTCTGTAATGTTCGTGAATATATATCATCATCAGCTTTATTTTATCGTTGCTTTTATTATGTTCCCCCTTTTTTTCACGCATAGGACGGGATAGTTCAAAAAGCATGAGCCATATTTCTGTTAGGGTTTCCCGCAGTTTTATTTCATATCCAAATTCATCACTGGATAAACGAAATGAAGCGGCAAGCAGTTTCAAAATCCTTTCTTCTTCTGCATTGCCTGGAAAAAGCGGAATTACCTCAATCTGTGG
>CABUCT010000132.1 GCA_902490145.1 uncultured Oscillospiraceae bacterium | reverse complement strand
GAACGTTTTTGAGGATAAGGCACTAACTTTTGAAGAGTTTAAAAAAGCTGTTCAAGAAGACAAAAATTTGAAATTGGCCAATTTGTCCGACGGTGGTTATGTTGATAAACAAAAGTTTAACGACAAAGTCGCTGAACTTAAAACAGCTAATGAAACTATTGCCTCACTCGAAGATACGGTAAGTAAATTTGATGATGCGGATATAGAGGACCTTAAAAACCAAATAACCGCATTACAGCAAAAATACGATGCCGACACAAAAAGAATTAAGCGTGACAGTGCAATAAATCTTGCATTGGCACAGTCCGGGGCCCGATCTATAAAAGCAGCTCGTGCAGAACTTAATGATGAACTTATAAAGCTTGACGGAGTAAAGATTATAGGTCTTGATGAACAGCTAAACAATCTAAAAAAAGAAAAAGAATGGCTATTCGACAAAGTTGGGACAATACCGGAAGGTACCGGACACAAACCGAGAAACAACTGCTATATATGCTCTTGTTATTTTGACATGGGATGAATAATATGTTGCTATTTGGCATAATTCTGCTTGACGATAATAAGGAAAATACGCTGGAGGATAAATAATATGGGACTAAGATTCAAATCGAATTTTGACTTGTCACAGCTTAAATCTGTTTTGAACGATAGAATCGACCAGATGTATAAAGGTGCTGTTAAAGGCGTTAAAAAGACAGTTGAGGTTGCTGTGGAAGAGGCAAAAGACAGATGTCCGGCAAATACCGGAACACTTAAAAATAGTATAACGGGAAAAGTTTATGAATCACCTGATGTGATTAAAGGATCATTTGGGACGAATGTTGAATATGGTCCATATGTAGAATTCGGTACAGGTGATAAAGGAATGGCACAAAATCATCCCAGTGCAGAAAATTCTGACCAACCCGTCAGACATACAGCCGATTGGAATGGTATGCCCGGAACACCTTTTATATATCCTGCATTTTTATCAGCCGAACATGATCTTGTTGAGAATATTGCAGAGGGCGTAAAGAATGAAATGAGGTGAAAAAAGGTGGCAGATTGGCATACCGATATAAACAATGTTTTAAGTAATATACCTAAAACGGTGTTTGCATATGCGTATCCGGATGAATGGCCGAATTTTGAAAGTAACGATGCGGTTATAGTGTATCGTCTTGCTAACGATGTCCCGGCCGGATTTGCAGATGACGAAGAATATGAAGCACAAATAGATGTGTTTATTGATGTGTGGGCAAAAAACCCGGCAAAATTGGACAGCATTGCAAACGAAGTTAAGGAACGCCTCAAAAGTATAGAATTCATACGAATTTTTAATTATGATCTATACGAAACCGAGACAAAGCTATATCATAGAACATCCCGTTATCAACGGGTTGAATAAATAATGAAAGGATTTTTAAAAATGAAAGACTATCTTAAAGGATTTGCGGGAGTAAAAATATTCCCGACCATTACTGACACAGAGGAAGCATACAGTGCTGCAGGAGAGGTAATTTCACTTGAAGCAGCAGTAAGTTGTTCTAAGGTTGACAACAAAGCTTCAACTGCTATTGCCGCCGATGATAACCCAAATTGGGACACTGATAACGAATGGACTGATACAGACCTTACTACTGTTCATCGTCAGGTATCTTTGGCAACACTTGAAAAGCTGACCGGCGGTGAGCTTTCGGAGGATGATACCTTCGAGGAGGGAGTACTTGATAATGCCCCTGAAGTGGCCATGGTATTCCGTGGACTTCGCCGCAGCGGAGGCTATCGCGGTTACCGTTATTATAACTGTCGTCTGACCAAGTATGAGTATACTCTTAATACTAAAGGCGGAGAGAATAAAACTGCTGATGTTACTTTAACATGGAAATGCGGCTCACGTGCAATTGACAGCAAAGTTCGCGGAACAAAAGACTTTGATACTGTTACAGAATATAACACTTGGGCAGCTTCAATTCCAAGCCAGCCTGTAAATGCAGGAAAATAATTTAGATATTACTTAAATCACCTCCATATAAGAGCGGCAGGACTTTGAGTTCCTGCCGCTCAGTTCGGGAGGTGTTTTATTTTGTGGAGGTTAATTATTATGTTTATGAGTAAAGATAAATCACTGAAGATGAGCCTTGACAGGCCGAAAACACTTTACGGTGTTAAAATAGAAAAACTTCCTGTGGGGAGATATCTTGACGCTATGCGTTCAATAACCGACCCGATAAATACAATACTTGAAACTATGTACCCCGGAAAAAACCTTGATGAAATTATGGAAAGCTTTGGAAAAACGGCTTCCGGGGACTTTCGTAAGAATATACTTGACATGATCCTTTCGGCACCAACAGCTATGTGCGAAATTATAGGCACAGTACTCGGAATTCCAACCGAACGGCTGACCGGTGAGGGAGAGGATGCATTGTCTTTAAATGAACTTATAGAGATATTAATTGCGTTTTGGGATAAGAATGATCTTTCCGGTTTTTTTGCGAGAGGGCGGATACTCATACAGAGGATGACCGCCCGGCAACAAGCAACTGGCTCCAAAGATGGTATGCTGTCGGATTAAACATGGGTCTTTCAAAAGATGAAATACTGAACGGCTATTATTTTGATGAGCTGCTTGCCCTTTTTGATGAATATGCTGAAATAAACTCAACAGATAAAAAAAGTGATGCAGACGATTGGTAATCTGAAAAGACAAAATTTTTTAAGCAGTGTGTTATTATAAGTAAAAAAGCATTGTATAAATACAATGCTTTTTTATATCTGGAAAGGATGATAAAATTATTGGAATTCATTTCAGATACCGTCTTATCGACAATTCATTGACAATAAATTTCATATATGGTAATATCATGATTATGAGGTGATATTATGAAA
>CABUCT010000131.1 GCA_902490145.1 uncultured Oscillospiraceae bacterium | reverse complement strand
AGTGCTCTGGTTACCGTATCGGCCCATTCGAAGTGGAAAGCGCCCTCACTGAACATCCATCGGTAGTGGAATGCGCAGTCACCGCTGCGCCGGATCCAATCCGCGGGCAAGTAGTCAAGGCAACTGTAGTATTGGCCAAAGGTTATGTCCCCTCTCCCGAATTGACCAAAGAATTGCAGAATTATGTAAAAAAAGTCACTGCGCCTTACAAATATCCCCGTATCATCGAATATGTAGACGAACTTCCTAAGACGTTGGGCGGCAAAATCAAACGGGCAGAAATTCGTCATCGGGATCATCAATAAAATTTTTCCCGCACCAGTATTGGGGCGGGATTTTCTTTGCCGCAAAATAACAGGATCAGCATATAACCTTCGCAGAATATAAAAAGCAAAATCAATATCAACGAGAAAAGACGGTTTCAAATTTGATATTTTCCAAACAAAATACGTGATTTGAACAAACTGAATCGATTTGCTATTTTGCGGTGTTGCATACTGCTATCATGCTATAATAAAACAAAAGCGGGCTGGAATGTCTCGCAAGGAATCGGTCCTTATCAAAAAACCGCCGTATTTTCCATGATGTTCATAACGGAGAATTGGTGGGGAGTAAGCAACCGGAAGGGATAAAAAATCTCCTGGTTGCTTTTTTTATTTCAGCACCTATTTTTTCGAGTATCAAATCCCGAATTCCCTGTGCGGTCGGCGTTGCCATCCGCTGTGAACAGAATCGGGGGGAATTTACAACCTCGACCCTTCTCCTGCTTGATTTTCGACTCACCGGAAAGCCTGAAAAAGTTGTCACAAACTATCACTTTCACCTTCGCAAGCCTGTCCTCAAATCGCTCGAAAAGGGCGATTTTCTTTTCTGTTGCGTGCTTGCTCGCTGTTCTGCTTTTGATGTCACACAGTCGCTCTATGGGAGAGAGGGTTATAATCTTGCGTTAAGGCATAGGGTACAAATTAGCGCCCCTGTACTCCTGCTTTAAGACCTCTGCCATTTCTTTCGCTGATTCTTGGCAACCGCCTGCAAGCCACATTTTGATAATGGCGTTAAGCCCGTTTCTGAAAAACTCAATATGGTATTTGAGGTTGCTGTCTATATGTTCCTTCTCAACTCGCTTCGTATCGTATATTGAAACAAGGTGCTTATCGTCATAACACAACTTAAAATAAGTCTTATAGAAAAGCTGGTTTTCTTTTATATGTGTAAACATCTTTAATACGCCACTATGTTCGTTGACGTAATCGTAATCGGCAAATAAGTTACTAAAATCTGCTTCAAGTTTTTCTCTTGTCTTATCGGCAAGGTCAAATATATCAATATAATTCGCATAGAAGGTGCTTCGGTTTAATCCCGTGAGTTTTATAATATCCGAAACAGTTATTTCTTTGATCTCACGGGGTTGTAGAAGTTCTAAAAATGCCTTTTCAATTTTATCTTGTGATTCCCTGCGGCGTTTGTTATTCTTTACATTCATACTTTTCTCCATTATTCCAACACTCGTTGCAAAACTGTTGATTGTCTTGCTTGAACAAAAACATTATAGTATAATTGTAATAAAAATATGATTGTTGGTTTAATGAAAAAGGGGGGTCAAATGCAAAAGAGTAGTTTGGTTGCATTGATAATGGGAACTGTGAGTGGGGTGCTGTTTGCTCTCGGTATGTGTATGTGTCTTGTGTGGGAGCAGATCGTATGGGGTACGCTTATCGGCTTACTCGGCATCATTATGCTGATTGCTTTGATACCCATGATTAAAGGTATAAAATGAAAGCGTTAAAATTTGCAAGAAATCCTTATACCAGCCTTGTTATTAACTTCGCTTATGCAATAGATAATTGTATGATAGGATTTCTTGCACATTCGTGGTGGTTTATTACAGTAGGTGCTTATTATACTGTTCTTGCTGCAACCCGTTTTTCTGTACTGCAAATCAAACGGAAAGCTAACGGAAATTATGGTACAGAACTTTTTGCAAAGCGGATTACAGGAGTTTTATTGGTTGTGTTATCTTTCTGCATAGTTGGAGTAACTATTTTATCCGCACTAAAAGAACGAGGTACAGCTTTCCACGAAATCGTTATGATCACAATCGCAACCTATACTTTTACCAAAATAACGATAGCGATTGTAGGTACGGTAAAAACAAAACAATCCACTTCACTAGTTCTAAAGACACTTAGAAATATATCATTGGCAGATGCGTGTGTTTTAATCTATACAATGCAACGTTCCATGCTTGTGACTTTTCCCGGTATGAAAACGGCAGAAATTCAATTATTTAATATTCTGACGGGAACAACGGTATGGATAATTATACTGTTTCTTGGAACGAATCTTATAGGAGGAAAAAGAATAGATATGGCTAAGTCTAAAAGTCTAAAATTGTAAAAGTAAACGAAAAAATCGCCGAGACAGTAGCCGGCGACTACAAGAAAATTGAAAAGGGTGTCGTTAACGGTTACAAAAAAATCGAGCAAGGTGTTGTTGGTGGCTATACAAAAATCGAAGATAAGTTTGTAGACACCTACCTTACCAAAGACGGTGAAACTATTGAAGAAGCAAAAGCAAGACTTAAAAAAGAAAACAAATAAGAATAAGTCGGCAGCGAAAATTGAATCCCCCTACCGCTATTACTTTGCAAAACAATAACCGCACAGTCTTTCGACCATACTATCATTTTGTCATCCTATTCGGGTTTTGTTGTCTCCGTTAAGAGTACCACGATTTTACAAAGGAGTTTTTTTATGAATAGTATCTTTACCCGCCGTTCAATCCGGGAATACGATTCCTGCCCTGTGGAGCAGGAAAAACTGGAACGTATCCTACGTGCCGGAATGCAGGCGCCTTCTGCCATGAACCGGCAGCCTTGGGAATTTTTAGTAGTCAAAAATCCGGA
>CABUCT010000130.1 GCA_902490145.1 uncultured Oscillospiraceae bacterium | reverse complement strand
TGAACGGTCGGAGTCTTATTGTTTCCTTGGTCAATACTGTTTTTTATAGTCTTAGAACCATTTTAATCAGCTTTGACTTAATATTAACGCATTAATTATTTATACTTGCGTTTACGAGCAGCCTCTGACTTCTTTTTACGCTTAACAGAGGGTTTCTCGTAATGCTCTCTCTTACGCACTTCCTGGATAACACCGTCACGTGCAGTCTGTCTTTTAAAACGACGAAGAGCATTTTCCAAAGATTCATTCTCTTTAATTTTGACCTGACTCATTTATGTCCCTCCCTCCGCACTTACGGCAGGGTATATTTGCTACTATGTGCAATGGTTATTATATAACAACCGTTAAAGCTTTGTCAAGGTGTTTTTCCAAATTATTTTTTAACTATATTTACAAGCTTGCCTTTGATATAAATTTCTTTAACAATGGTGCTGTTTTGAAGATCTGCGGCAACCTTCGGATCGGATTTCGCTGCTGCAACAGCTTCTTCCTGAGACGCATCCGCAGCAATAGTTACACGT
The DNA here is from genome assembly GCA_902490145.1 of uncultured Oscillospiraceae bacterium. GTDB lineage: Bacteria > Bacillota > Clostridia > Oscillospirales > Acutalibacteraceae > UMGS1484. Next base: position 2,417 of record CABUCT010000130.1, on the reverse strand, counting down.
CCCCTGAGCTTTCCGTTAACCTGAACAGCAATTTCCACATGGCTGTCAACACACATTTTTTCATCATACTCAGGCCACTTTGCAAGTGAGCAGAAGCCTTCTTCGCCCATTATCTCCCAAAGTTCTTCGGTAATATGCGGTGCAAACGGATTGAGAAGTGTAATAATTGTTTTATAATCTTCCTTTGAAAGGCTTCCTGCTTTATCAACATCGTTAAGCAGTGCCATCATTGCCGCAATAGCAGTATTGAACTTCATATCTTCAATGTCGGAAGTAACCTTTTTAATGGTGCGATGAATCTGCTTTTCTAACGCCTTGCTATATCCCTGTTCATCATTAAGACTGTTCTGAAGCGACCACACACGATCAATAAATCTGCGGCAGCCCTTTATGGAAGAGGTTGACCACGGAGCAGATTTTTCAAAATCTCCGATGAACATTTCATAAAGACGAAGTGTGTCCGCACCGTATTCGTTTATAACATCATCGGGATTTACAACATTTCCTCGGGATTTGGACATTTTTTCGCCGTTCTCGCCCAAAATCATTCCGTGACTTGTTCTTTTTGCATAAGGTTCGGCTGTAGGTACTACACCGATATCATAAAGGAATTTATGCCAAAAACGGCTGTAAAGCAGATGAAGAGTTGTGTGTTCCATACCGCCATTATACCAGTCAACAGGAATCCAATAATCAAGAGCCTCTTTTGAAGCAAGCTCTTTATCATTATGAGGATCGCAATATCTGAGGAAATACCATGAAGATCCTGCCCATTGAGGCATTGTGTCGGTCTCTCTCTTTGCAGGAGCACCGCAATGAGGACAGGTGGTATTTACAAAGCTATCTATCTTTGCAAGCGGAGATTCACCGTTATCAGTGGGTTCATATGATTCAACATTCGGAAGCTTAAGAGGAAGCTCGCTTTCGGGAAGTGCAACATATCCGCAGCGGTCACAATGAACGATCGGAATCGGCTCGCCCCAGTAACGCTGACGTGAAAACACCCAATCACGAAGCTTATAATTCACTTTTGAATAGCCTACTCCTTCTTTTTCAAGCCATTCAATTATAGCTTTTTTAGCCTCCTCAACACTCATTCCGTTGAGGAATCCCGAATTTACCATTACTCCTGTGCCACAGTCTGTGAAAGCTTCTTTTTCTATGTTCCCTCCGGCTACTACCTCAATAATTGGCAGTGAAAAAGCCTTCGCAAAATCATAGTCACGGGTATCGTGGGCAGGAACAGCCATAATTGCACCTGTTCCGTATGTCATAAGTACATAATCCGAAACAAAAATCGGAATTTGTTTTCCGTTCACCGGATTTATCGCTTCAACACCGTCAAGCCTTACACCGGTTTTTTCCTTAATTACCTCGGTTCGCTCAAAATCAGATTTTTTGGCGGCATCCTCACGATATTTTCTTATTTCTTCAATATTTTTAAGTTTATCAGACCATTTTTCCACAAATGGATGTTCCGGGCTTATTACCATGTATGTTGCTCCGAAAAGTGTATCGGGACGGGTTGTGTATATAAGTAATTCGTCGCCTGCGGTGGTGGAAAACTTAACTTCCGCACCGGTTGAACGTCCGATCCAGTTACGTTGCTGAGTCTTAACACGGTCGATATAATCAAGTCCGTCAAGGTCGTCGATAAGACGCTGTGCATATTCTGTAATTTTAAGCATCCACTGGCTCTTTACCTTATGAACAACCTCACTTCCGCAACGTTCGCAAACTCCGTTAACTACTTCTTCGTTTGCAAGCACACATTTGCATGAAGTGCACCAGTTTACCGACATTTCTTTTTTATATGCCAGTCCTTTTTCAAACAATTTGAGGAATATCCACTGAGTCCATTTATAATACTCAGGATCGGTGGTATTTATTTCTCTGCTCCAGTCAAATGAAAATCCGAGAGAAACAAGCTGCTGTTTAAATCTAGCTATATTATTTTTAGTTACAATTTCAGGATGTATATGATTTTTTATTGCAAAGTTTTCGGTTGGGAGACCAAAAGCATCCCACCCCATTGGATAAAGCACGTTATATCCGCATTTACGACGCTTTCTTGCCACAATATCAAGGGCAGTATATGAACGGGGATGCCCAACATGAAGTCCCTGACCTGAAGGATAGGGGAATTCCACCAATGCATAGAACTTCGGCTTTTCTGAATTATTCTCAGCGTGGAAAATTCCTTCTTCCTCCCACCTGTTTTGCCACTTTTTTTCTATTTCTTTAAAATCATACGGATTCAAAATGCTCGCTCCTCAATATAAATTCTTAATCCTTGGTTATTAATTCTGAAATATCAATTTGCTCTCCGTCCGCCCACATACGCTCAAGGGCATAAAAATTACGGGCGTCATTGTGAAAAATGTGAACCATAATATCACCGTAATCAAGCAAATACC
>CABUCT010000129.1 GCA_902490145.1 uncultured Oscillospiraceae bacterium | reverse complement strand
CGCCACTGATACCGAATCCGGGATTGAATGATTTACATGAATAAATTCAGCAGAAAAACATCCAAGTTTTATGGTATCTCCAGGCTTTACAACATTAAGTTTAACACTTCCCGAAAGTCCGTGTTCCTTAAGCTTCCCTTCGATAAGTCCGACTGTGAGCTTTGTGGCATATACGGGAACATTCACATTTTTGAGAAGATACGGAAGTCCTCCGATATGATCCTCATGTCCGTGTGTAATTATCACACCACGCAGACGGTCAACATTATTTATAACATATGTGAAATCCGGAATAACAATATCCACACCAGGCATTTCCGCATCCGGAAAAGTCATACCGCAATCGACAATGAACATATCTTTGCCATATTCATAAACGGTCATGTTCTTACCGATTTCATCAAGTCCTCCAAGTGAAATTATCTTAAGCGGAGCAATCTTTTTACTGTTAGTCTTTTTCCCCTTTGCCGGCTGTTTTTTATTAGAATTGTTTGGTTTTCTCTTCGGGGTCTGAGTTTTGGACTGTTTTTTCTCAGGTGATTTTACAGTCTTATTGCTGTTTGCAGCTTTTTCCGAAGACTTTTCGGAAGCGACTGAATGCCCCTTTCTATGTTCGGTATAATAACCCGATTCAATAGACGGAACTTTACTGTTTTTAGTTGATGTCATTAAATATACATACCTCCATATTTTTTAGTTTTTATGTAACGGGGCCTCATGCCCCAAATACTTACAATTATGAGATTATATATTACTACTTTTTGCGTCCATTGTCAAGATTTGATAACTCTTTCTCTATTTCATCACAAAGAGCAGCGGCAGTTTCGGTATTGTATGCTTCTGCCATCATTTTTATGCTTTTCCCCTGCTTTTGCGGTCTGATGAGCATACACTTGTCATCGAAATTTATAACAATACCATTTCCATAATTCTTATATTTTGCTCCCAGTATACGCATAATATTTGCTGGTTTCTCATTAAGATGAAAATCACGGGTTACAACAGCAAAATCCGGAACTTCCTCACATAATTCAGAAATTGTTTTGCCGCTTTCTTTCAGATATGACAACAATTTAATTGCCAGCATTATTCCGTCTCTTATCCAATATTGAGACCGTGCAAGCTCCATAACTTTAGGATCATTTTCCAAACCGTTATTATAACGATACACTTTTCCCTGATACTTTGAAGCCAAAGCATCAATTACTTTTGGTGCATCAAAATCAAGTGCTATATCATTTCCCTTTTTAAGCTCTGAAATACAGCATGCTATCAACAGTTTGTCATAAGGATAAAATTTTCCCTGTTTATCAACTATTGAAATCTTAGTTCCGCAATCATAAAGTTTAATATTCATTCCTGAAGAAATATCACATCCAAGCTTGTAAAGGGTGTCTTCAAATAATCTTTCTCCTTCCTTTATCGTACAGGTAACCTGTGCCTCCATGCCCGAAAGCCCGTTACATGCCTGTCGGTAAAGTTCCTGCTGATAAAGAAGCTTTATTCCGCCCATATTGGCCTTTTCGTGATATCCGCTCCAAATACACCGAGTATATTCTCCTCTTTGTATGCACTTTTCAATATCCCGCTCAATCTTTCTTGAAACCGGGAATCCGCTTTTTCCTATTATTTTTACGGAACATTCTTCTCCGCCGTTTATATATATTCCCAAATCAATACCGCAAAATGAAGATGCAAATATCATTTGGGATTCCATTAATTTATCAAAATCCCATACCTGTTTACCCGTCGATAAAACACCTGATGAAACCGATGCCTTCAAGGCTTTTGCCACACTTACGTTGTTACATCCGATTCCAATTTTCTTTACTCCCTTAAGAGATCCTGCTGCTTCTCCGATCATAGCACAAAATTCAGGGGTTATATCTATGCCTGCTTGACCGCATATACCTTCATCATCAAAAAGTTCCTGCTTTGAAGTTCCGTATTTTATATTTTCACGAACCACTGAAAAAGACTCAATATTTTTATCAGGCCAAATACTTACTCCGTTTAAAATTTCTGCATTTTCTCCTATCACACTTCCGCTGCCTATTACTGTGTCTTCAAAAAGCACAGCTGATTTTTTAACCTTTACTCCGCTGCATACAATGGAGCCTGTCAGTTTTGTCCCGTCAGCAATAAAACATTCAGGTAAGATAACGCTTGAACGCACTCTTGCTTCTCCATCTATGATTACACCGTCATCAATTACTGTATTCGGCCCTATTACCGCATTGTCTGAGATTGTAACATTATCTCCGAAATAAACGGGAGGAAAAATTTTATAATTCCCTTTGGGCTGATTACCGATATTTCCGTCACTGTTTCTTACAAGCTGTGTTTTTACCCTGCCTGACAAAACATCTTCCTGGCACTTCAGATAAGTGTTTAAATCACCTATATCACACCAATAACCGTCAAGCTCACACACAGATATTTTCATTTTTTTCTTGAGCATATCCGGAAACAGATCAGATGCAAAATCAAAAGACTCATTATCCGGTATCATATCAAGCACATTTGGACTTATTATATATATTCCTGTATTTGCAACATTAGTTGTAACCCCGCTCCAAGATGGTTTCTCCACAAATCCGGTAACTATGTTGTCATTTCCGGCAGTGACAAGACCGTATTCTCTCGGATCTGATACACGGGTCGCTACGATTGTTACATCTGAGCTGCTTTCTTTATGAAAATCCATTGCTTTTGACAGATCAAAATCACATATTGCGTCTCCGCTTATAACCAAAAAATTTTCCTTAATATTTGAAGCGGCATTTTTCACTCCTCCCGCTGTGCCGAGCGGAGATTCTTCTGTAACAAAATCAAGATTTATATCTTTATATTTGCCTTCTTCAAAATATTCGGTTATCCTGTCCGGCAGATATCCTAAGGTTATCATAGCTTCATCAAACCCGTGAATTTGCAATAAGTCAAG
>CABUCT010000128.1 GCA_902490145.1 uncultured Oscillospiraceae bacterium | reverse complement strand
CGAGTGATCCACAAACGGCGGAAATCACGTTTTCTCTGTTTACGGCCGATGTAAGCATAATTGCCTGATTTCATAACGGCCTGTTTAGCGGTTTTGAATAATCTGTGCTTAGAGCCGAAATAGCCCTTAGCCAGTTTTAAAGTTTTCTTTCTTCTTTTGCGCGTCATAAGCGCACCTTTTACACGAGCCATGTTAAAATACCTCCGAAATTATTTGTAGGGAACAAGACGTTTGATTTGGGCGGTGTTGGTTTTGTCCGCCACAGAAACTTTGCGAAGATTTCTCTTACGCTTAGTGCTCTTTTTGTTAAGAATGTGAGACTTAAAAGCGTGTCCACGCATGGGTTTGCCGTTTTTAGAGAGCTTAAAGCGTTTCTTGGCTCCGCTGTGAGTTTTGATTTTAGGCATACAAATGTCCTCCTTAATAAATATCAGGCTTTTTTAGGTGCAAGGAACATCAGCATATTGCGTCCTTCCATTTTTGCCGGTTTTTCTATGACGGCAGTCTCTTCCATAGCGTCTGCAAAACGCTTCATATTTTCAAGACCGATTTCGGGATGACCCATTTCACGTCCTCTGAAGCGAATGGATACCTTAACTTTATTGCCGCCTGCGATAAACTTGCGGGCATGGTTGAGTTTGGTTTCAAAATCGTGTGTGTCGATGTTGAGTGACAAACGAATTTCCTTGATTTCAACAATGTGTTGGTTCTTTCTTGCTTCCTTTTCACGCTTTGCCTGCTCAAAACGGTATTTACCGTAATCCATAATCTTGCAGACGGGTGGTGTAGCACCGGGAGCAATTTTTACAAGGTCAAGGTTTCTTTGTTCGGCAATTTTGAGAGCCTCTTTGGCTGACATAATACCTAACTGTTCACCTTCATTTGAGATAACTCTTATCTCTTTGTCACGGATTTCCTCGTTGATGGAAAGCTCAGACTTGCTAATGGGACAGCACCTCCAAAAAAGTTTTCAGTCAACAAAAAAAGGACAGGCAACCCGTCCTCAATACAAAATCGTCACACGGCAATCTGCCGGTGAAAAGCGAAAAGTATTGACCGGCCGACGCTTTTGATCGGAACGGTGAGACGGGCAAAATGCTCTTCTGCTTTGTTGTAAAACACATTTTATCACTATTGTTTATTTTTGTCAAGAGATTTTTAAAGCTAAATGATAACGATAATAAAATACCCCGATAATTTAATGATCGGGGTATTTATAATGTGTTGTTAGCCTGCAGCTTTTTGAAGACTTAAGAACCTGTAATCGGAATATTCTCCGCCGATATATTCTACAGTTATATTAAACGAATCATTCATAATTGTCTCATTGGCAGCGTTGGTTCTTTTAAGAGTACAAATTATTTGAAATCGATTGTTTCCAAGAAAATTAATTCGTTGAAGAGTTGTTTCGGGTAGTCCTGAACCTCCTGCGTACATAAAAAGATAGTTCTTTTTATCATTTGTAAGGAATGAATTGTCTGAAGAAATTTTGCGGCCAAACAGTTCAAGTATGATTTTGTCGCCGTCTTCTTTGGATATATAATTACCTTCAGAATTTTTTTGTGTGTTTATCATAAAAGCATTTCCGTTTATTTCTTGAGCATTTATTATACTTTCAAGATATGATAAACATTGCTTTTCACTGATATTATCTGTATTTTCGAAGTTTGCAAAATACATCGATGAAATAATTAATTTGAGCTTTTCCCATTCTGAGGAAGAAATTTCGGTCTTTTCAGACGCGGTTGACTGTTCGGAAAGAGAAGAAATTTCTTGAGAATCCGGAATAATACTGTTTGTGGTCGACTGATCATCAGACTGCTCGGAGATTGAATTTGATTTATCTATTTCGGTATTATTGTTTTTATTTCTGTTTACAAATATTGCGGTGATGACTCCTGCCACAATAAATATTACTAAAACAGATGCTATTATAAACGCAAGTTTTTTATTCATTTTGGTTACCTCCAATAAATTAAGTATACATTATATTAAATTAAAAATCAACAAAGTTTATATGATGACTTGAATTTTAAGAAAATAAAAAGGAGACAAAACAATATAATCAGATTTCGGGGAAAGGTATTAATTTTTATTTATGGATTAATGAATAAAATTGAATAAAAGTAAAAGAAATACATATTTATGGATCGTGTATACTAATAAATCCAAAAAAATACAAAAAAATCAGCATAGTACACAATAAATTCAAAATCAGTTTGTAGAAATAGTGAATAGAAGTAAAAAAACAGAAGTGCTATAATTTTATCAAAGTATTATTACTTTAATATTTTAAACGGAGGAATAAAGATGAACAAATCTAATAGGCGTGTACTGTCATTTGTTCTTGCTGCAGCAATGCTTTTCAGCATGATGACAGCAGCAATGATCAGTGCATCAGCCGAAAGTATGACTCAGGTCCAAATTTCAAATTGTGATTCACTTGAAAATTGGAACTGCTATCCGGGGGATGGCATTGCACTTGATACTGAAGTTAAAAATGAAGGAACCGGAAGTATCAAGACTTATCAGAGCGGAGGATTTGCTTCCTGCTATGATATGCCCGAAGCAATGGATTTCTCAAACGCCGTTTCGATCACATTCGACTTCATGGCAAATACAGACAATGCACTTTCTGAAACAAACGAAGGGCAATCTGGAATCATAATCGCATCTGATGGTGCTCCTGCAGGATACTGCGAACCTTATGACGAATCCCTTAATGATAATGGTGTTTGGGTAGATGTTGCCTCTTATAAGGCTCAGGAGCCACCCGCAAACACCTGGAAGACCATCACTGTTAACATTGATTGGGATACTATTGGCGGATATTTTGACAGCACACAGGTCAAACACATCAAATTCTTCGGTTTGGGACATTCCGGAGCTGATCATGAACAGCGTATTGATAACGTCAGAGTAAACTTTTCAGATGAAAACCAAGTAAATCCGGTTCGTGCAAGAAAGGTTGACGAGAGGATTGCTGCTCTTGGAGAGATTGACCTCGGAAAAGAAGCAACAGTAGCCTCAGCTCGCAGAGCATACAACCGTTTGACCGATGATCAGAAGGCTCTCGTAAAGAACCTCAGCATT
>CABUCT010000127.1 GCA_902490145.1 uncultured Oscillospiraceae bacterium | reverse complement strand
TATCCGATAACTTCGTTGTTTTCATCAAGAGCCATTTTGGAAATGGCCGAAGGCTATGTTACCAAAATGGCTCTTGATGAAAACAACGAAGTTATCGGATATGAATTTATTCGCGTTGGCAAAATGCTTGAGGATATTCGTCACGGTATGAATGCTGATGAAGCACTCAAGAAGAATACCGGAAACTACGGTCGTTTTGATAATGCAGCAAAATATATTGACCCGCGTGAAGAATAAGGAGGAGGTTCATCATGGCTATAAATGTTCAATTTGAAGGTAAAGAAAGACGCGAAACAAAAATAGAAGCTTGCCTTAAAGAGTATGGTCTTGAGAGCCTTGAAGCTGCTAAGGACCTGTGTCTTTCAAAAGGCATTGATGTTGATGCTATCATAAAAGGCGTACAGCCTATCGCTTTTGAAAACGCTGTTTGGGCATACACACTCGGCGTTGCAGTAGCAATTAAATCCGATGTTAAAAACGCTTCTGATGCTGCTGCCGCAATCGGTATCGGACTTCAGGCATTTTGTGTTCCCGGTTCTGTCGCTGAACAGCGCCAGGTAGGACGTGGACACGGAAATCTCGGAGCAATGCTCCTCAAGGAAGACACTAAATGCTTCTGCTTCCTCGCAGGCCACGAAAGCTTTGCTGCTGCTGAAGGCGCAATCGGTATTGCCCGTACAGCAAATAAAGTAAGAAAAGAGCCTCTTCGCGTTATCCTTAACGGACTAGGAAAAGATGCTGCCTATATTATTTCTCGTATTAACGGCTTTACCTATGTAAAAACCGATTATGACTTCTTCACCGGAGAACTTAAGGTTCTTGAAGAAAGAGCTTTCTCTGATGGCGAAAGAGCCGCAGTTCGCTGCTATGGTGCAAACGATGTCCTTGAAGGCGTTGCAATAATGCAGAGTGAAAATGTTGATGTTTCAATCACCGGAAATTCAACCAATCCCACTCGTTTTCAGCATCTTGTTGCAGGCACTTATAAAAAATGGGCTTTGGAAAATAACAAAAAGTACTTCTCTGTTGCTTCCGGCGGTGGTACAGGCCGTACTCTCCATCCTGATAATGTTGCTGCTGGTCCTGCTTCTTATGGTCTTACCGACTCTATGGGAAGAATGCATGGTGATGCTCAGTTTGCCGGTTCTTCATCTGTTCCTGCTCACGTTGAAATGATGGGACTCATCGGAATGGGCAACAATCCAATGGTTGGTGCTACTGTTGCTTGTGCAGTTGCTGTTGAAGAATCCTTAAAAGGCTAATAATTCCAATATTCAAAAGACTTCTGATTTGAAAATCAGGGGTCTTTTTTGTTATGAACAGATTGACAAACATATACTGTTATATTAAAATTAGTTCACTGAAAGGATTGATAATATGAAAAAATTTGTCGGAATAATTCTCATTTCTGCAATACTGCTTTCCGGATTACTCATTCCTAATACGGTGTCAGCAAATTCAGAAATAATAATTAATGGAAATGAGCTTGATACTTTTAAAAATCGTACAAAAGAGAACATCTCAGAAGAGTGGGAAAAAGGCAAAATTTCCGACTATGATTCAATATATGAAGAAGGAAAAGAAGCTTCTTTTGTAGCTCCATATAGTGGTGGGACTGTAAAAACCGAGGTTTTAGAGGATATTCAGGATAATCTTAATTATTATCGTTGGTTGTGTGGCTGTCCCAAAATAACATCCAAGGTCACACATCGTCAGGACCTGCAAAACGCTACAGTACTTCAGTATATAAATCTTTGTGATCGGGAAAACGGAGTAGGTCTTACTCACACTCTTCGTAATTATCCAAAGCCGGACGACATGTCTGAGGAATTTTATGAGAGTGCTGTCGGTGCCGGACATACCATAATTTCCACGTATTCATACAAATCATCTATACGTGGATTCTTTTCAGAAAGTATTTTTACTTATACAAACGGACATAGATTGGATTTACTTTATCCATCAGTAAGTCGTGTGGATTTCGGTATAGGCAAAACAACATATGGTCATTCAATCTGGTCTTCTCAATCAAATGAATCATACATGGATAAATTTGCAGCATACCCTGCTCCCGGATACTTTCCAAAGCAAGATTTTGCCGGAGGATCTGACTGGGATATATATCTTAATTCATTTTATTTTGATTCATGTGATTCCAATAACGTTTCGGTTAAAATTACAGACTTAAAAAATGATAGTATTATGGAATATTCCGAGGAAAAAGGAAATCTTGAAATTTGGCCATCATCAATTTTTATAATGGCTCCTACAAAGTCCGGCTCATATTATGATTCCAATTTTCTAGTAGAGGTTGACGGACTTAAAAATAAAAACGGAGAAAATGTTAAGCTCAACTATACCGTAAATTTCTATGATAAATTTGAAAACGAACCCTCAAAAATTGATTATGCTTCCTTTGACGGATCAACTAAAGATATAATCTACGTTGACACCCTTAACTCAGATGAAGCCATTGAAAAGAACAAGAATAAGCTGCCTAATTCAATAGAAGTCAGGCTTGAAAACAATTCTGTTTCTAGAATTCCTATCAGAGGCTGGCAATACAAAGAAATGTCGTATTCATACTCTACCAATACTTATAAACAAATCAACTGTTATCCCGTATTTGATGAAAACGATATACCTAAAAATATAATAGATAAAGAAAAATTAAATAACCTCTGTTTATCTCTCATACTTTATAAAGAAAACTGCTCTCCCTTTGTCGGGGACGTCGGTACGAAAAATTCCTGTTCAGGCTCAGATATACAGATAACAATAACTGATACTTATAATCCGGGTTTTTACACTTGGTATAAAAAAGATCTTGACGGAAGCATAAGATTAATTGAAAACAGCGAAAAGTATGTAATAGACGGAGACAAACTCACTATAAAAAATGCAAGCGTTTCTGAATGCGGAGACTATTTTGTTATAAGTGATAGCAACTACTGGGCCAATTTCTATCATATCAGTGCATCTGTAAAAGTTAACATTGACGGTGCCTATTTTATTCTTGGAGATGTCAACGAAGACGGTTATGTTACTACTACCGACGCACTGTTGACACTTCAAAAATCAGTGCAGAAAATTGAATTTAATGAAA
>CABUCT010000126.1 GCA_902490145.1 uncultured Oscillospiraceae bacterium | reverse complement strand
AGCGTTGTGCTGTTTGCCACAGGTCTAATTATCGGATACAGCGGAATTCAAAAGATCTTTTTCAAAGATCATGTTCTTTTGTCTGTCCCTGGTATTTTCGCTCTTATGGCTGCGATCCTATCGATTGTTATTAAAGAAGCTATGTATTGGTACACCAGACACTATGCAAAACTCTTAGATTCAGGTGCACTTATGGCTGATGCGTGGCATCATCGTTCCGATGCTTTATCGTCTGTCGGAAGCTTTATCGGAATTATAGGAGCAAGAATAGGATTTCCAATTCTCGATCCTATTGCTTCGGTCATCATTTGTGCTTTTATCCTTAAAGCTGCCATTGATATTTTTGTATCCTCAATTGATAAAATGACTGACCATGCATGCGATGCCGAAACAGCAGAAAAAATATTATATCTTGTCAAAAATCAGGAGGGAGTACTTGGTGTTGATCAATTAAAAACCCGACTTTTCGGAGATAAAATATATGTTGATATAGAAATCTGTGCAGACGGTGAAAAAACTCTTAATGAAACACATGCTATCGCACAGGCCGCTCATGATAAAATTGAACAGGAATTCCCAAAAGTCAAGCACTGTATGGTACATATAAATCCGTATAATCCGGAGCCTGAAAACAAGGACAGAGGAGAATAAGAATGTCAAATCCGTTAGATCTTACTAACGAACAGGAAGAATTTATTTCAGACTTAATGAACAAAATGACGATTGATGAAAAAATCGGTCAGTTGAACCAACCCGGACCTTCTCCGTTCGGCGGGTTCGGCGTATCCCTTGAAACCCAGAAAAAACTTTATGACGAGGGACAGATCACTAAAGAAGAATATGAACGTATTCTTGCAGATACCAATGCATGGAATCATCAGGAGGATGATATCCGAGAAGGTAAAGTCGGATCGATTTTGGGACTTGTGGGAGCTGAAAGATGCAATCATCTGCAAAAAATCGCTGTGGAAGAGAGCCGCCTTGGTATTCCGATTATTTTTGGCTTCGATGTAATACATGGCCACAATGTTACTTTTCCCATTCCTTTGGCAGAATCCTGTTGCTGGGACGACGATATTTGGGAAAAAAACGCTGAACTTGCAGCTGTTCAGGCCTCTGCCGATGGTATTCACTGGACATTTGCTCCAATGGTAGACATTGCCCGTGATGCCCGTTGGGGGAGAATTGCCGAAGGTGCGGGGGAAGATACATATTTAGGCTGCCGTTGTGCCGCTGCCAGAGTAAAAGGATTTCAGGGTAATGATGTAACCCTCCCCGGAAGAGTTATGGCTTGTGCAAAACACTTCACCGCTTATGGTGCTGCCGAATCGGGACGCGATTACAACACCGTCGATATGAGCGATTATCGGCTGTTTGAAACATATCTGCCTCCTTTTAAAGCTGCTGTTGATGCAGGTGTCGGAACATTTATGGCGGCATTTAACGATTTAAACGGTATTCCTTGCACTATAAATTCATATCTTTTAAAAAAGATACTCCGTGACGATTGGGGCTTCAAGGGCATTGTAGTCAGCGACTGCAACGCTGTCAGCGAGCTTATAAATCATGGTTCGGCAACTGATGAAAAAGACGCTGCCTATAAATCACTGAAAAATGGTAATGATATGGATATGAACTCCCGCTGCTATATCAATCATTTGAAAGAGCTTTATGACGACGGTCAAATTTCTGAGAAACAAATTGACGAATCGGTAAGAAATATACTGCGTGTAAAGGTTGCAAAAGGTCTTTTTGAACATCCTTATACACAGCTAAAATACAGTGATTTTAATGTGGCAGATCACCGTGCTGCTTCTAGAAAAGCTGCAGGCGAATGTGCCGTGTTGCTTAAAAATAAAGAAGTTTTGCCTTTATCAAACAAAGAGAAATTTCTTTTGGTTGGCGAACTTGCCGATAACTGCGGAGAAATGCACGGAACTTGGAGTCTTTGTGCTGTTCCAAGCGACGGTATAAGCATAAAACAAGGCCTTGAAAACAGAAATACAAATTTTGAATATATTCCATGCTGCGGTCCGCACAGTTCTATTAATAAAGACCAGCTTGAATATGTCATAAATCGTCCTGAAAAAGTCGTTGTGGCGGTGGTAGGTGAGATCTCTGATTATAGCGGAGAGGGTGCATCACTATGTGATATCAATCTACCGGGTGATCAAAATAAGCTTTTAAAAGCTTTAAAAGACGCCGGCAAAACCGTAATCACTATTTTGATAAACGGTCGTCCTATGGCTATTCCCGAAGCTACTCAAGCATCTGACGCAATGCTTGAACTTTGGCATGCAGGCTGTGAAGCGGGAAATGCAGCTGCAGATTTACTTTTCGGAGATGTGAATCCTTCCGGACGTCTTACCGTTACTTTTCCGAACAAGTCAGGTGAATGTCCGGCTTATTACTGCCGTCCAAACACAGGTCGTCCGGGATCAGGAAGTTCTTTTACCAGTCGCTATATCGATGCTCCGATCTCTCCGCTTTTTCCTTTTGGATTTGGACTAAGCTATACAACTTTTGAATATTCCGATTTCGAAACGCAAATTATCAATGAGGGAATTAACTGTAAGATAACAGTTAAAAATACCGGAACTCGTGATGGTAAAGAAACCGTTCAGCTATATATAAGAGATATAGTTGCAAGCCGTGTCCGCCCTGTTCTTGAGCTTAAAAATTTTAAAAAAATCTCACTTAAAGCCGGTGAGTCTCAAAAGGTTAATCTGCTTATTACTCCAGAAAACCTTTCATTTTATAACACTGAAATGAAAAAGATTATCGAACCCGGTGAATTTATGATCCAGATGGGTCATGATTCGGTTTCAGGTAAAAGGAAAAAAATTTTTGTGGATCAAAACACAATTTCAAACTGGCTTTTTTGATTTATTTTATTGTTGTAAATATTGACATATAATTTGTCATGTGATATAATATTTTTGTAAACATTGACTTTGAGGAGGTCATTTTATGGAAAACTGTATGTTGCCCATGGGAGTACGCAGAGACGGCTCTTTTTACACTCGCATTGAATGGGCCAGCTGCACCGAATCAGACCCGACTTTCTGGGTTTGCAACCTCATTCGTGACGACCTTGAACGCAACGGAGGCACTTACGGTGCTAATACTGAAACCAAAACCGACGTTGTACTCAGCTTTTTCGGTGAACAGCAAAGAATCAGAAAATTTAGAATATACAAAAATGTAGGCATTGATATCAGTGTTGTGGAAGAACTTGCAAAGG
>CABUCT010000125.1 GCA_902490145.1 uncultured Oscillospiraceae bacterium | reverse complement strand
ATGTTCTTTTTGCTGATTAAGGAGATTGTAAATAGCATAAGAAGAGTTTATATCAAGACCACGAACAGGATACGCCGCCATAAGGACCGTCGGTGATGAAGCAATTTCACGACCGACAAGAACTTTTTGAACGTTACCTCCCGAAAGCCGACGAACAGGCGTTTGAGCACTCGGAGTAACAACCTCTAACTGTTCAATTATCCGATCAGCCAAATTTTTAGGCGACTTTCTTTGTAAAAATGCCGATTTGCCCTTTCGATAACTTCTAAGCATCATGTTATCAATAATATCCATATTACCAACAAGACCCATTCCCAAACGATCTTCCGGAACAAAAGACAGTCGAACTCCAAGATCTCGGATTTGCATAGGAGTTTTGTCTTTTAGGTTGTCTATACTTTCTGTCTTTGGATTGTGATAAAGGATTTCACCGCTATCAAGATGCTGAAGTCCCGCGATAGACTCCAAAAGTTCTCTTTGGCCACTTCCGGCAATTCCGGCAATTCCAAGGATTTCTCCGGAATTTGCAATGAAGGATACATTATCAAGCATTTTTATGCCTTCACGGTTTATGCAGTTTATGTTCTTAACTTCAAGACGAACAGCAGGATTTTTAGGTTCACTTCGATTGATATTAAGACTGATTTTTTTACCAACCATCATTTCAGTAAGCTCTGACTCGTTGGTTTCGGAAGTATTAACTGTTCCGATATATTCACCTTTACAAAGAACTGATACTCGGTCGGACAGATCTAACACCTCATGAAGCTTGTGAGTAATTATAACAATTGCCCGTCCGTCATCTCTCATTTTGCGGAGAATCGAAAACAACTTTTGTGTCTCTTGAGGAGTAAGTACTGCAGTGGGTTCATCAAGAATAAGAATATTTGCTCCCCTGTAAAGTACTTTTAAAATCTCGACTGTTTGCTTTTCAGAGACCGACATTTCATGGATCTTTTTGTTAGGATTTATATCAAATCCGTATTTTGCACTTATTTCAGCAACCCTTTGACTGACCTTCCTTATATCATATTTGCCCTCTTCTTTAAGACCGAGAACAATATTCTGTGCAGCGGTAAAAACATCAATCAATTTAAAATGCTGATGAATCATACCAATTTTATAATCAAAAGCATCTTTCGGAGAACGAATAACAGCCTCTTTGCCATTAATAAATATTTGACCCTCGTCCGGATAATATATACCCGAAATCATATTCATAAGGGTAGTCTTTCCGCTTCCGTTTTCGCCAAGCAATGAAAGAATTTCACCGTTGTTAACCGTAAGATTTACGTTATTATTAGCTACAACTCGTCCAAATCTTTTGGTTATGTTTTTAAGTTCTATTGCAGCATTACCCACCAAATCTCCCCTATCCTTTTGATTAGCACTAAAAACAAAACAGATATCTATATTTTCTTTTTAATACTAAAGCTTTAATAAAGAGGTTAAGGCGGAGTGAAAAAACGCTCCGCCTATAAACCCTTTAAATTATAAATTACTCGCTGATACCATCAATGTATTTTATATCGAAGTAAGGAGCAGATCTTTTTGAAGACTCAGCAAATACTCCATTTTCAACAGCTTCAGTCTCTGGAGTAAATGTTCCGTCGTCATCAACATCTGCGGTGTAAGTTGTGAGCTTCTCACCCTTTACGGTAAATGTATTGGTGTCAAACACCTTGATCTCACCGGAAGCAAGTTTTGCCTTGACTTCATCAATTTTTGCCTGTGTGCCTTCAGCAGCAACAGCAGTATTGAGTTCGGTAAGAGCAACATAACCTTCAGCCATTGTTCCGCAATAATCGGTAGGAATCTCTTTTCCTTCTTTAACATCGTTGATGATCATCTTGAAGTAATGGGACCAGTCGATCTTTGAAGAAATAAGAGCAGTGTTAGGAGCCATAGAAATTGTGCTTATGTTATAAGCGACATTTGGAACATTCTTCTCTTCGCAAGCTTTAGGAGCACCTTCGGAGTCAGCATGCTGGCTGATAAGTACGCAGCCGGAATTGATAAGGTTAAGAGCAGCTTCTTTCTCGAGAGCAATGTCAAACCAAGAGTTAGTGTATGTAACCTTCATAGTAGCAGATTCACAGATCGAACGAGCACCAAGGAAGAAAGAAGTCATACCCGAAACAACTTCTGCATAGTTAAAAGCACCAACATAACCAATAACAGCTTTATCAGCAGTGATGGTTCCTTTAGAAATCATCTCGTTAAGCTTCATGCCTGCTGCAACACCTGCGAGATAGCGGCCTTCATATATAGAAGCAAATGCATTGTGGAAGTTTGCAACGCCCTCGGTGTGAGCTTTGGTTCCGGTTGCATGGCAGAACTGAACTTTGGGGAACTCTTTTGCAGCCTGAAGCATATAGGATTCATGACCGAAAGAATCAGCAAATATTACATTGCATCCTGCATCAACAAGCTCTGCAGCAGCATTATAACATGCATCAGTCTCACCAATATTTGTCTTTATAAGGACCTGATTATCCGAAAGACCAAGCTCGGCCTGAACAGATTTAAGAGCACTGATAAAGTTATTATCATAAGTTGAATTTTCGTCATGGAGACAAATAAGACCGATTTTAACGTCTTTCGCTCCGGATGTTGTGGTAGTATTGTTTTCGTTGCCGCAAGCAGCAAGAGAAACTACCATGAGAACTGCGAGAACTAATGCGATGAGTTTTTTCATTTTGTTTTCCCCCTAAATTTTATATGTAAAAAATTTTACATCCTAATTTAACGGCGAAATACAATCTTTCCATTATCCATACTGTCGATAATCGCAAGAGATTCAACCTTTATTCCCTGCTCTCTGAGATTGTCTCCACCGTGCTGAAATCCTTTTTCAATGGCGGCTGTTACACCCACAAGAGTGGCACCCGCCTGATTTACTATATCTATAAGCCCATTAAAAGCTTGTCCGCTTGCAAGGAAATCGTCAACTAATAAAACTTTGTCAAAAGATGAAAGATATTCCTTTGGAATCACGATTTCATTATCATTTCCATGGGTATACGAATGAACAAGTGATTTATATAAATCGCCGGTTACATTTTCCGAACAGTGCTTTTTTGCAAAAACAGCAGGAACATGCATAGCATATCCGGCAGCAACAGCGATTGCGATTCCCGAGGCTTCAACAGTCAGGATCTTGGTTATTCGGTTTCCTTCAAATAATCGAGCAATCTCTTTACCCATTTCCATAATAAAATCAGAATCCATTTGCTGGTTTAAAAATGAACCAACCTTTAAAACATCTCCTGAAAGCACTTTTCCCTCTTTAAGAATCTTGTCCT
>CABUCT010000124.1 GCA_902490145.1 uncultured Oscillospiraceae bacterium | reverse complement strand
GCGGAGTGGATATTGAATATGATGAAATTTTCATAAGCGACGGTGCAAAAAGCGATTGCGGAAACATCGGCGATATTTTTGGAACTGACAATATCGTTGCTGTCGGTGATCCGGTTTATCCTGTTTATGTTGATACGAACGTCATGTCAGGACGTTCCGGTGATTCCACAGATGACGGTCGTTTTTCCAAGATTGTTTACCTTCCATGTACCGAGGAAAACGGATTCTGCCCCTGCCCTCCTGATGTACATGCGGATATAATTTATCTCTGTTCTCCGAACAATCCCACCGGTTCGGTGGCAAATCGTGAGCAGTTAAAAGCATGGGTTGATTATGCTCATAAAAACAAATCTATTATATTGTTTGACGCAGCATATGAAGCATTTATTACTGATGATAATATCCCACATAGCATTTTTGAAATCGAGGGTGCAAAAGATTGTGCCATTGAATTCAGAAGCTTTTCAAAAACTGCGGGATTTACCGGTACAAGATGTGCTTTCACAGTCGTGCCGAAAACTGTTTGCGGATATGACAAAGACGGAAACAAAGTTCCACTTCAAAGTCTTTGGGGTCGCCGTCAGGGTACCAAATTCAACGGTGTTCCTTATATTATCCAGCGTGCTGCTGAGGCAGTATATTCCGAAGAAGGCAAAAAACAGATCAAGGAAAATATTGATTACTATTTGGGCAATGCAAAGATAATTCGCGACGGTCTTACCTGTGCAGGATATATGGCATTCGGCGGAGAAAATTCCCCATATGTATGGGTTAAAACTCCTGATGGAATGGGAAGCTGGGAATTCTTTGATTTTCTGCTTAACACATATGCTATCGTGACCACTCCCGGAGAAGGCTTCGGACAGTGCGGAGAGGGATATATAAGATTTTCGGCCCTTGGATCCAGAGAGGTTGCCGAAAAAGCTGTAAGTCTGATTACATCAGCAAAATAAAGGAGGACATTATGAGCCGTATAGAAACTAAATGTATTCAAGAAGGATTTAATCCTAAAAACGGAGATCCGAGAGTTCTTCCGATCATTCAGTCCACCACATACGCTTACGGTAGCTGTGATGACATGGGCAAGGCTTTTAATCTTGAGGTTGAAGGACATCTTTACACTCGAATTTCAAATCCAACCCTTTCTGCAGTTGCCCAGAAAATTGCCGCTCTTGAGGGTGGTGTCGGTGCAATGCTTACCTCTTCGGGTCAATCGGCTGCACTTGTATCAATTCTTAACATTTGCCATTCAGGACAAAACATTCTTTCAAGCGGAGAAATTTACGGAGGAACATATAATCTTTTCAATAAAACTCTTGCTGAAATGGGAATCGAAACAAGGTTCTTTAATGCAGAGAGCTCTGATGAGGAAATAGAAGGTCTCATTGACGAAAATACTAGGGCAGTATTCGGTGAGACTCTTTCAAATCCCTCATTGGCCGTTTTTGATATAGAGCGTTTTGCAAATCTCGCTCATAAAAATGGATTGCCGCTTATTATAGACAACACATTCCCTACTCCTATAAATTGCCGTCCGTTTGAATTCGGTGCTGATATAATAATCCATTCTACCACTAAATACATGGATGGACATGCCAGCACAATCGGCGGTGCAGTTGTTGATTCGGGGAATTTTGATTGGAAAGCTCATTCCGATAAATTCCCGGGTCTTACCACACCTGATGAATCATATCATGGACTTATATATACCGAGGCATTCGGTAAGTCTGCATATATCACTAAGGCTTGCACACATCTTATGCGTGATCTTGGATGCCAGGCTTCTCCTTTCAGTGCATTTATTCTTAACCTTGGTCTTGAAAGCTTGGCATTGAGAGTCGAAAGACATTGCAAAAATGCCGAAAAAATCGCTGAATATCTTTCGAAGCATCCAAAGATAAAAAATATCAATTATCCGTCGCTTAAGGGAAATAAATATTATGAGCTTTGCAAAAAATATCTGCCCAACGGATCAAGCGGAGTTATATCTTTTTGCGTAGACGGCGGACGCGAGGCTTCTATTAAATTCCTTGACAATCTTAAGCTTGCAAAAATTGTTACCCATGTTGCAGACGCACGTACTTGCGTACTTCACCCTGCAAGCACCACTCATCGTCAGCTTTCCGATCAACAGCTTATTGACTGCGGAATTACTCCGGATCTTGTTCGTTTTTCAGTAGGCATTGAAAATGTTGACGATATTATTGAGGACATCGAACAAGCTTTAAATGCATAATTAAAATTGGCATATTTCTAAATGAAGGTGTAAAAAATGAATAATACCAAAAACAAAAAAATCGTATTTGCTTCCATGTTCGCAGCACTTGCATGTGCCGCAACATTCATTAAAATACCTGTTCCTTCAATGACCAACGGGTACGTAAATTTGGGCGATTGCTTCGTTTTACTTGCCGGATTCTTTATGGGACCTTTATATGGCGGATTAGCAGCCGGAATCGGGTCGGCACTCACCGATATTATAAGCGGTTATATCCACTATGCCCCGGCTACGCTTGTTATTAAATTTCTTATGGCATTTACAGCAGCAATTATTTCAAAAAACCTGAAAAAACGTCTTCCCGTTTCAATAGCTTACATAATTTCGGCTGTAGTCGGAGAAATAATTATGATTGCCGGATATTTTTCTTATGAGCTCGTTATCTATGGCATGGGTGCATTTGGAAGTATTTTCGGAAATTTAATTCAAGGCATTGCAGGATGCATTTCATCGGTTGCTATTGCCATAATACTTACTAAGAACAAATCGATTATGCAGTTGTTCGAATCTCTTAACAAGGACAGTAAAAAAAATGTATGAAGAAATAAGAAAACAAGCTAATGAAGCTGCGGTACAGATTTGTAAAATGGCATCATTAAAAAAAGGACAAATTGCGGTTATCGGTTGCTCAACAAGTGAAATAGTGGGTGAAAGGATGGGGACACACTCAGTTCCCGAAGTAGCAACAGCAGTTTTTGAAGAGATATCTGACGTTTTAAAAACACACGGAGTATTTATTGCAGCTCAATGCTGTGAACATCTTAACCGGGCTATTATAATTGAGCGTGAAGCAGTCCCATATAGCGACATCGTAAATATCATTCCACAACCGAAAGCCGGAGGTTCTTTTGCCACAGCGGCATATAAAGCTTTTAAAGACCCTGTGGCTGTGGAAGAAATTCATGCCGACGCAGGTCTTGATATCGGCGGAACACTTATCGGTATGCATCTTAAAAAGGTTGCTGTTCCATTAAAGTTAACTATTAAAAAAATCGGAGAAGCAAATCTTACCGCTGCAAGAGTCCGTCCGAAATTTATTGGGGGATGCCGAGCAGTTTACGATGAAAATT
>CABUCT010000123.1 GCA_902490145.1 uncultured Oscillospiraceae bacterium | reverse complement strand
AATCATTTTTACCAGCAGATGTATCAGCTGCGGGAAAACAATTGAAACAGAAAAAGATTTTTGTCAACATTGCTCTGATCTTATAAAAGACGCTGTCGTTGGCAACCTAGTATGCAAAAATTGCGGAAAGCCAAAAAACAGCTGTATTTGCAAACAAAGGACCTTCGCATTTGACAAAATTACATCTCCGTTTATTTATGACGGAGTAATCAAAAACTCTATCCTGCGTCTTAAAACCCAGAATGATTCTCAGCCTTTAAATTTTCTCACATCCCAGATGACTGATGACATAAGAAAAAATTTAAATACTTCTTTTGATTTTGTGACCTGTGTTCCGATGACGCAAAAAGAAACAACTAGACGAACTGAAAATCAAAGTGAACTTCTCGCAAAACGTGTTGCCAAAAACTTGTCTCTGCCTTTTTATAAAGATGCACTTAAAAAAGTATTTGACACAAAGCCTCAACATTCACTTCCTATGTTTATGAGAAATGGCAACAGTTTTGGTGTGTTTGATGCCGATAAATATCTTGTAAACGGAAAAGATGTTTTGCTTATTGATGATATAATAACAACCGGAAATACCCTAAATGAATGTGCAAAAATGTTAAAGCTTGCAGGTGCTAAATCAGTCAAATGTGCGGCTGTGGCAACTACAGTTATAAAAGACTCCGACAAGCGGGAGGATTATGAAAATGAATAACATTGAAATACTGGCTCCCGCCGGAGGAAAAGAGCAGCTTATTGCCGCAGTAAGATCCGGTGCTGACGCTGTATATTTCGGTACCAAAAGTTTCAACGCCAGACAAAATGCCGAAAACTTTGGTAATCTTAAAGAAGCGGTTTCCTATTGTCATAGCAGAGGAGTGAAGGTTCATATCGCGGTGAATACCCTTGTCACAGATAACGAGATATCAAAAGTATACAGCACAGCAAAAGAAATTGCCGAAAGCGATGCCGATGCAGTTATAGTACAGGATCTTGCGATTGCAAAAATATTTCGCGAATGTGTTCCCTCTCTCTCGCTCCATGCTTCCACTCAACTCACCGCACATAATATTTCGGGAGTAAAACAACTTGAAAAGCTTGGTTTTTCCCGTGTTGTGTTATCAAGAGAGTTAAGCCTTGAAGAGATTAAGAATATCTGTAAAAATACATCGGCAGAAATAGAAGTTTTTATACATGGTTCACTTTGTATGTGTATGTCCGGATGCTGTTATATTTCATCTATGCTCGGAGGCAGAAGCGGAAACCGTGGACTGTGTGCACAGGCGTGCAGACTGGATTTTTCGATCGGTCATAAGCACCATGCACTCTCATTAAAAGACATGTGCCACATAAAATATATACAAGATCTGATAAATGCGGGAGTTTGTTCATTAAAAATTGAAGGCCGTATGAAACGTCCGGAATACGTTGCGGCCGCCGTTCGCTCTTGTAAAAATCAAATTTCGGGCAAAGATCCCGACCTTGAAACACTTCAAAAAGTGTTTTCACGAAGTGGATTTACCGACGGATACATAAAAGACTCCCGAACGTATGATATGTTCGGTTATCGCACAAAAGATGACGTGACTTCTGCATCCGATGTGCTTAAAAATTTAACCTCTCTTTATAAAAACGAATATCAAAGAATTCCCTTAAATGCAACACTTATCGTGAAAAAGGACTGTCCGGCTGTACTCGTTATGAATTCTCATAAAGCGACCGAAACAATTATCGGCAAAATCCCAAGTCCCGCATTTAACAGACCTCTCGATTTTGAAACAGCAAAAAAACAGATTACAAAAACGGGAGGAACCCCGTTTTATATTGAAAATTTTGAACTTGAAGCCGATAGCAATTTAAATCTGCCTTTAACCGAGCTTAATCGAATGAGGAGAGAAGCTGTAAGCAGGCTTTTGCAAGAAGAGGGAAAAATAACACCCCATAAATTTTCGGAGATTACGCTGAAAAAAGAGCCTGTTTCCCGCGAGACACACAACTATAAATTTTTTGTACGTGCAGAAAATTTTGAACAGTTAAAAAACATAAAAAATTCGCAAAGATATATTTTACCGACAGATGTAATCATAAAAAAGTCGCATATCGTAGAAGAGTTGGGAGACAGGCTTTTTGCCGAAATACCTCAGTTGTTTTTTGATGATAAAAGCATCGAAAAAACACTTACAAAACTTAAAGAGCTTGGTGTAAAAAATACTGTCGCAGAAAATATCGGAGCAGTACATCTTTCAAAAAAACTGGGATTTAATACAGTCGGAGGACATGGACTTAATATTCTTAACACCATGTCTCTTGAAGAATATGAGAAACTCGGGCTCTCAGACGCAACGATTTCTTTCGAACTTTCTCAGTCAAAAATCAAAATGCTTGGTGGGTCAATACCACGTGGAATCATAGGCTACGGAAGCTTACCTCTTATGCTTATGCGGGTCTGCCCGGCAAAGGGAAAAGACGGATGCAGCTCATGCTCGGGAGAAAATGTTATCCGTGACCGTATGGGTATAGATTTTCCTCTTGTTTGCTGCAACAAGCAATATACAAAACTTTTAAATTCACGTCCGCTTGTGCTTTCAGACAAGAAATTTTTCGGCATTGATTTTATGACACTTTATTTTACTAATGAAACACCTGAGCAATGTCAGAAAATATATAATTCTTACATAAACGGAACTGCCATAAATGGACAAAAAACCAACGGACTTTATTTTAGGGAGATACAATAATGCATAAATGTGAACTTCTTGCCCCCGCAGGAGATATGGAATGTCTTAAAACTGCACTCAGGTTCGGTGCCGATGCCGTATATATCGGCGGACCGTTTATGCAGCTGAGAGCCTCATCATCAGGATTTACAATAGAAAAAATAAAAGAAGCAATTGAATTCACACATTCACTCGGCAAAAAAATATATGTAACAGTTAACTCATTTGCCAAAAATAAAGAAATAGAAGAAATTAAAGAATATTCAAAGCAGCTTTACGAATTAAATATCGATGCCGTAATAGTTTCTGACATCGGTGCGATTGCCGCAATTCACGAAGCTGTTCCCGAACTTGAAATACACGTCAGCACTCAGGCAAACTGTCAAAATTACAGTGCGGCAATGGTTTACTACAAAATGGGTGCCAAAAGGGTCGTTCTTGCCCGTGAAATGACACTTAAAGAAATCGCTGAGCTTCGAAGACTCACACCTTCTGATCTCGAGATTGAAGCATTCGTACACGGTGCAATGTGCATGTCATATTCGGGAAGATGTTTTATAAGCCCCTTCCTCACAGGACGAAGCGGGAATCGCGGTGAATGTACTCAACCTTGTCGATGGAATTATTATCTTACCGAAATGAAACGTCCGGGTGAATTTTTTGAAATTGAAGAAACAAGAACCGGCACAAATATTCTGAGTTCCCGCGATCTCAACTGCATGTCGTTTATTGATCAGCTTTC
>CABUCT010000122.1 GCA_902490145.1 uncultured Oscillospiraceae bacterium | reverse complement strand
CTATGTCTGCCCGCACGCAGTTATCCGTCCGGTTGCTATGACTGCTGACGAGGCTGCAAAGGCTCCGGCTGATATGAAAATGAAAGATATGACCGGTATGCCCGGAATGAAGTTTGCAATGACAGTTTCTGCACTCGACTGCACAGGCTGCGGTGTTTGTGCTCAGGTATGCCCGGGAATGAAGGGGAATAAGGCTCTCGAAATGAAAGCTCTTGATACTCAGATTCCGGAACAGGAAATGTTTGCATATGGTCAAAAACTGCCGAAGAAGGCTGAAGTTTCTGCAAAATTTGCTCCCACAACCGTTAAGGGAAGCCAGTTTAAACAGCCTCTTCTCGAGTTCTCCGGTGCTTGTGCTGGATGCGGAGAAACTCCATATGCAAAGCTTACAACTCAGCTCTTTGGTGACAGAATGTATATTGCAAACGCAACCGGTTGTTCTTCAATCTGGGGCGGTTCTGCTCCATCCACTCCGTATACCGTTAATGCTGAAGGAAAAGGTCCCGCATGGGCAAACTCTTTGTTTGAAGATAACGCAGAATATGGCTACGGAATGATGCTTGCAAACAAGACCATGCGTGAACGTCTTGCAGGTCATGCAATGTATGTTGTTGAAAACGGAAAGGACGAGTCACTTAAAGCCGCTGCAAAGAAATGGCTCGAAACCATGAATGACGGAAAAGAAAATGCTGCTGCGGCTGAGGAATTCAAGGCAGAAATCATGAAGTCCGACTGCAAGTGTGACGCAATAAAAGAACTTAAAGAAAATTCCGATTATCTTGCCAAGAAATCCGTTTGGATCTTCGGTGGTGACGGATGGGCATATGATATCGGATTCGGCGGACTTGATCATGTTCTCGCTTCCAATGAAGATGTTAATATTCTCGTATTTGACACCGAGGTATATTCAAATACAGGCGGACAGGCATCAAAATCCACCCCAACCGGTGCAGTTGCACAGTTTGCCGCTGCCGGTAAACAGGTCAAGAAGAAAGACCTTGCCGCTATCGCAATGAGCTATGGTTATGTATACGTTGCTCAAGTTGCAATGGGTGCTGATTATAATCAGTGCATTAAAGCCTTTAATGAGGCCGAGAGCTACCATGGTCCATCAATCATTATTGCATATGCTCCTTGTATCAATCATGGTATAAGAAAGGGTATGGGTGCAAGCCAGGCAGAAGAAAAGGCCGCTGTACAGGCAGGATATTGGCATAACTTCCGCTTCGATCCGCGTAAGGCTGATAATGGTGAAAATCCGTTTACTCTTGATTCTAAAGAACCAACTGCTTCTTATGATGAATTTATTCATGGAGAAGTTCGTTATACTTCTTTGGAAAGAGCATTCCCCGATCGTGCAAAAGATTTGTTCGAAAAAGCACAAGAGGCTGCAAAGGTTAAATATAATCGCCTTGTAAAGCTCAGCGAAGGCAAATAAGTTTTAAAAGTAAATATAGAAAAGACAGATAGTTTCGTACTATCTGTCTTTTTTTATGTTGATAAAATAATACAGTATCATCAAAATAATTAAAGAGGTTACATGTGAAAAAATGTTGACAAACTAATTGTCCAATACTGATGTGGCAAAAATTCAGCATTAGATAAATTAGTCATTGTAAATGCTTGGATTGTTTAGAAGATGATATTTTTTTTGATTTAATTCATAAGATCAAGGCTTCATGCTTGTCAGATAGACCTAATATTCTTTCACTTATGGATAATGTGATTTTAGAAATTTTTAAGAAGGGATAGTTTGATAGAAAAAATTTGTTGTCAGAAAATAAAAAGATAGAGCTTCAAGTGATACCTTTTGATGAGCAAATGTCAAGATTTCATTGATGGTAAGATATTTGAATATTAAAATGATTTTTACTTATTCGCGTTCTAAAAGAGTGTGGACCATATTCATAACACTGCTTCGTGCATTGGGTCCTAATTTTCTGTAATCTTCGATCAGCATTTTTTCATCAGCGTTCAGATCAAATGGTTGAACATGTTCAATTTTATGCCGTATATCGGTATTGCCCACAAGATAGTCAATGGATGTTTCAAAAAAATTTGCAAGTAATTTCAAAGTTTCAATATCGGGTTCATAAAATCCATTCTCATATCTGTGGATATTTTGTTGGTTAGTATTTATTTTCTTTGCTAATTTTTTCTGACTTATTTCTTTTTCTTTCCGCAATGATTTTAAATTCTTCATAAATACATCCTCATTTCTGTTTTAATTTTAACAAGGTAAACGTGTTTTTTCAAAAATCGTATACTTGTATTTATAGACACATATTATGTGTTGGGATATTTTGGTTAAAAATAACACACATACGAACTTGATTTAAGCGGCATAACTTGAGTTATATTTACATTAAGGCACTTCTGGATGCGTTAGGATTGACTGTATTTTTGTCTTATCTGCATACAAATTATTTGTCTATAAAATTTCATAACTTAAAATTTGAGTAATTTCGAGCGACTGTGCGACATCGGAATTTGCAAGGGAATAACTTGTGAATGATGGTAAGCTAAAAATACCGAGAGTTTGCCATTTCAGGCTAGTTTGGCTGCCTGATGGTCGACAACTTAAAAAGGAAATAAAAATTAAAGGCTGCTGTAGTGTATAAACAGTAGCCTTTATTATTTGGATTAAACCTATTTTAATTATTCTGGTGATCTAAGAGAATATCAACTATATTCATGATGCTACCGCGAGCCTTTACTTTTAATTGACGATATTTGTTAATCAATAATACTTCGTCATCATTTAAGTCGAAAGGTTCTATATACTCAATTTTATGTCTAATATTTGTGTTTCCTACGAGATAGTCAATAGAAGTTTCAAAATAGTTTGCGAGTAATTTCAGCGTTTGTATGTCAGGCTCATAAAGTCCATTTTCATATCTGCAAATATTTTGCTGGCTCGTTTTTATTTCTTTTGCTAATTTGCTCTGACTGATTGTTTTTTCTTTACGCAGTAATTTTAAATTTTCCATAGATACATCCTTTACAATAATTATTCTTTGCTGAACCACATTTGTATTTGGGTGGATTCAACCTTATTTTAATGTTAACAAGTTAAGTGAGTTATTTCAAAAACTTATTACTTGTAATTGACAACACATAAATAGTGTTGTATAATACAAGAAATATGAAATAAAAATGAAAGGAGACAAAAGATAGTGATTAACTTCATAGAAGAATTATATTATGGAAATATTGATCCTCAGGCAAGGGGTTATCGAAAGGGCAATAGAATAATAAAAGTATCTGATGAAATAAATGAAATCGAAAAAGATCTTAATGGGCGTTTGGATGGAAAAGAAAAGGAATTATTTTTTGATTTGTGCAATGCATATGCAGATATGCTTAAAACGTCGGATCTTGATTCGTTCATTGTTGGATTCCGTCTTGGTGCAAGATTTATGTATGATACATTTTGCAGTAACGATAGTCCGTTTGAAAGT
>CABUCT010000121.1 GCA_902490145.1 uncultured Oscillospiraceae bacterium | reverse complement strand
TTTGGTATTTCTTTCAAACGCAGATTTTTGCTGATACATGGGGTGCAACCCTTGTTATGCTTTGTAGGATGTAAGGGGCAATTCAAATTTGCACATGTGCAAAATGGACTGATATTCTCCATCAATACTGCCTCTATTTTAAGCGGTCAGCTTTTCAAAGACAGACACAACATACTCGGCAATCTCGCAATCCTGTGCCTCTGTACCACCGCCGACACCGATCCCGCCGACAATTTTACCATTCACAAACAAAGGATAGCCACCGGCAACGAGAGTGATTCGTGGGTCATTTGTTTGAATTGCCATAAGCGGAGCGCCCTCTGCGGCAGCACCGGCTACATCTTTTGTTTTACACCCAGTTACAGCGGCAGTATAAGCCTTGCCCGGTACAAGCGTGATACTCAACACCAGAGCCTCGCCATATCTCCGATATACCCTCGGAAGTCCGCTTTCATCACTGATTGCAAAGCTAATGTCAATACCCAACTCTTTGCTTTTTTCTCTTGCAGCGGCACACAGCTTATCGCACAATTCATCTGTTAAAATCATTTGAAAATCCTCCATACTTTTAGATTGATACGCGAAATGATATTTCTCTGTACCAATTACAGTATATCAGAACACTATGTACGATTGCTTGCCTGCTTCTACGAAAAACTTGCCTATTTCTTCAAATGCTTTTGAATATTCAAAATATCCTCTTTCGGTGCAGCCCCGAACATTTTTCGATAGTCCCGGATAAATTGTGACAAACTTTCGTAGCCGACCGTGGCAGATACTTCCGTTACATTTTTATTTTCGTCCAGCATAAGCCGCCTTGCTTCAGTAAGCCTTAGCCGTTTTTGACATTGCAGGGGTCCCATGCCGACTGCACTTTTGAACTTTTGGTGAAATAATGATACGCTCATATTTTGCCGTTCTGCTAATTCTTCTACCGCAAAGGAATCACGAAAATTCTTCTTGATCCAACTGTTCGCCTGATAGATTTCCTCCGCTTGTCCGATACCCGCAATACTTTGAATAAACTGTTTTCCACAGGAGCCACAAAGAACATAATAGGTAATTTCCTGCATGATATTCTTTCGGATAAATTCTGAGGGTACAGTTTGGTTCATTACAGAAAAAAGTCTGCTGACAGATTGAAGCACCTCGCTGTCTGATAAAGTCATTTTTTGTTCTGATAACTGTTCAGACATAATTCGTTCCGTAAGCTCGTTATCTAACTCTAAAATTGTCTGAATGACATCACTATGAAAAAACTCAATAGAAATTGCCAAAAAATCCTGCTGCTCTGAAAAAGCAAGCACTGTCCCGGATAAGGGGGTATCAATTTTCGATACAGAATACTGTCCGGCCATATAATCCATAATTCCTGATGGGGTGTAAAGTCTTAACATTCCATCAAGCACAATGTAAAGATACGGATTATCCGTTTGGGGCATTTCTATTCTTTCGTCAGTGAAACGGTAAACTTTTACGGCTGATATCTTTGGATGATTTTCACCATCCATAAAGAAACGAGTGCGCAACTCGTTTTGTAATTCTTTAATAATATTCTCCATATTTCCTCCGTTCAGTTTTAAGTCTGCTGATTCAATTTTAGCTGCTTTCTTGTATCTAACGGCTTTTCTTCCTTTGGGAATCAGTCAATCGATTCAACCTTATATCTATATTATACTTCGTTTTTACGTAGGATACAAGCGTGCGGAGTTTTTTGTGGTTTAAGCCTTTGCAAGTAATGAGTATTTTACCGCCGTGCTATCCTGAAAATCGTGATAACAATAGCCTGAAATTAACAAAACGGCAGGGATTTTGTTCCTGCCGTAAAACTTGTTAGGGTATGGAAAAACCGCATAAACACTGCGTCTATGCGGTTTCTCAACGAGGAATGCATTTAATGTGTAAAATGAGAATAATATTTCAAAAATTATCCCTGTAAACCACATGATATAATTTCTCCTGAAATATTTGCAGTGATTCCTAAGCCATGATCAGTAAACATTTCGTCTAAATTATAATCAAAGTAAACTTTTCCGTCTGGGTATATCCACATAAATCCAAGTGATATTCGACTGATAAATTCGTCTTTGGTGATGGTCTGAGGTAAACTATCATTGTTATTTTCGTCATTTCCCCATATCTCGATCATTCCGTTATCATCAGAAAACTCATCTGCACCATATTGTCTAAGCTTTTTATCCCACTCAGTGGCATTTTCAGCAATTTTGCAGAGAATTTCTAATGACTTGTCAGCCATAAGTGACTCTGTGCTGCTTGGATGCAATGAAACGTCAACAATATCATCAAGCCAATTTATTTTGCCATCAAAAACTACTCCATTTTTTCCGAATTTATGTGATGTGAATATACCATACTTGCTCTCTATAACAATTGATTTATGCTTTGTCTTTGATCTAGACTTAAATAAACTGAATATTGACATAAAAGTTCCTCCAATTAAATTTTTTTGTGGCTCAAGTTTGCAATGTATCATAATACGGGAATTTTGTTCCTGCTGTAAAACTTGTTAAGGTATGAAAAATCCGTATAAACACTGCGTCTATGCGGTTTTCCGATGTTAGAAGCACATGAAAAAGATATTTCAGCGTTTTTAGCGGAGAGATTTAAACCCTAAGTAACACGCAAAAAAATTGGCAGTGGCAGAGAGCCGCTGAGGTGTACACGAGCGATGATATTAGGCAATTTATTGACTTCTGAGGCATCGAAGCAAACGCCGCATCTCCAGCACCCCTTTTTCCTGCGAAGTAATAATGGCTTGCAGAATAGAGTCAAGTTCCGGGCAGATGGGATACTGAAGCACATTTTTTGACATCTTAATAGCGCCTTGATGGTGTGGGATCATTTCCCTCATAAAGTCCGCATTTATATTGTTGTCGGAGCAGGCATTGCACATTTGTGAAAACATTGTTTGCGTAATTTGGCGGAACCGCCTGTCATATAGGCACAGATCCTGTTCCGAGTTTGAAAGCCGTGCACAATGAGACAAGACTTTTTGCATGTTTTCAATACTTTTGGTTTGTTCATTTATAATATTTTGCGCGATATGCTGCAAAGGGACAAAGGTAGTAAACTGCAGAAGATTTTCCGACATTTCGATAGCTGCCCGGTGATGCGGGATCATCTGCACGATAAAATTATGGGATAAGCTGCTTGTAAGTTCCGCATTGGTCATCCCTTCGATCATTTCATCGAGTATTTTATAGAAACGGCATAAATAATTTTTGGTAACATCGCTAAACTGTTGAATGCAACTCATTCAGTATTCCTCCTATTCTTTCATAGTTTATGCACTGAATGTAAAATATGTGATTCTGAAAATATGCCGCCTATGGTTAAACAGCAACAAAGGCGTGGTGTAATCTTTTTCTAAAAAGAAGACGCTGAGGAATAAGCATGCCGGTGACTTTGGTAAAAAAAGTCGGAGCAAACGATATAAAACTTGCTCCGACATGGCGGAAGCGGTGGGATTCGAACCCACGAGCCCGTGAGGACTACCTG
>CABUCT010000120.1 GCA_902490145.1 uncultured Oscillospiraceae bacterium | reverse complement strand
AGCAATTTTGCGTGCACAGGAAGCCGCAAGGCTTAACGCCTGCGGGTGACGACAAACCGAAAATCACCGAAATTAAGCCGTTTTAGGCGGATGCGGGTTTGTCGACTTTGCTTAAAGAAAACATTATAATTATATATGTATCAAGTTAATTTCTGACCGAATACACCGCATAAATGCAAACTCAAAATTAAAGCTCCGACAGTCAACCTGTCGGAGCTTTTTCTATATATTCTGATCTTTTTTTATCTTAAACAGCACCCTGAGCAGACCTCTTATACATTTGGGACTCTTTACAACTACAATTTGCATTGATTTGCCCTCCTATGTAATTATTTAAGACATACAAAGCCAAATATGATCAATGTTATAGATAGAATAGCCACTATCCAAGTGGGAGGCAAAATAAGAGCTACTATGAGCCCCATTCCAAACGCCACAGCAAGTTTTCCCCAAATACATCCGTGTTTGCCTCTCATACATATCTCTCCTTTTGGCTTTGTTCTCTATACTTCATTTTATTAAAGAAAAGATAAAATGTGAATGATTTATTTTTGAGCTGATTCCAGCTGTAAACTTGCCTGCTCCCATTCGTCCATTAAAATAGATTCCTGTTCTTTAAGATTATTAAGACGCTGTGTAAGTTCCAACACCTTTTCATAATTTGCCGAATTTTCGGTATCAGATAATTCAACCTCTATATTTGAAATATCATCGGCTATTTGAGCCAACTGAGCTTCTATTTTCAAAACATGATTTTTAAGCCTGCGAAGCTGCGATTCAGCTGCTTTTTTTCTCTTATAATCCTCTCCTCCGCTTCCCTTTTTTCCCTTTGTTTCGGATTTTTCAGCATCCTGTCTGAACCGCTGTAAATAAGCATCATATCCGCCTTTAAATTCAGTTACTCCCTGTTCGGTAAGATAATATATTCTATCTGCAAGCCGATTAATTAAGTAACGGTCATGCGTAACCATAAGAACCGTACCGTTAAAATCACTCAGTGCTCCTTCAAGTGCCTCACGCGAACCAATATCAAGATGGTTTGTAGGCTCGTCCAACAGCAAAAGATTAGCTCCTGAAAGCATCATTTTCAAAATAGCTACTCTTGCCTTTTCCCCTCCGCTTAAATCGGAAATCATTTTATAAACATCGTCACCGCAAAAAAGGAATGCTGCCAAAGCATTTCTCACCTGCGTCTGACCCAATTTCGGGATACTGCTCCAAACCTCGTCAAGGACGGTTTTATTTGAATCAAGACTTTCCTGAGCCTGATCATAATAAGCGGTTTTAACCCCTATACCGTATTTGATACTGCCGTCACCGGAATATTGTCCAATAAGCTGTCTCAAAAGCGTAGTCTTTCCACAACCGTTTGAGCCAAGTAAAAATACTCGTTCACCTCGATGTATTTCAAGATCCACACCCGAATATATTTTTTTCATTCCGAATTCCATGCTTAAATCATGTGTTATCAAAATATCGGTTGGTCCGGTATTTGCAGTTTCAAATTTAAACCTTATGGTTTTCTGTTCATTTTCGGGCTTTTCAAGTTTTTCTTCGAGCTTTTCAATGACCTTTTCCTTACTTTCAGCACGTTTGATTGACTTTTCACGATTCCACCGTTTCATTTCTATGACAGCATCTTTAAGACGATTTATTTCTTTTAATTCATTTTCATAATGCTTTTCCTGTATTTCTCGGTTCTTTTCTTTTTCAATAAGAAAGTTTGAATAATTACCCAAATAAGAATTTATTCTCTGATATTCAAGTTCCAAAGTTCGGTTGGTAATACGGTCAAGGAAATAACGGTCATGTGAAACAACTATGTATGCCCCCTTGTATCCCCTCAAAAATTCTTCCAACCACTCCACTGCATTTATATCCAAATGATTTGTCGGCTCATCTAAAAGCAAAAGATTTGCACCGGACACAAGCAGACAGGCAAGACTTACCTTTGAACGCTGTCCTCCGCTTAGTTTGCTGATTGGCATAATTATATCGTCCTTAGAAAATCCAAGACCCATAAGAGCAGAACGGGCAAGACTTCGAAACACAAGTCCTCCTTCTCTTTCAAATCGCTCATTAAGAATGTGCTGACGGTTCAATATCTCGTCCGAACGATTGCCCTCTTCTATTTTAATATTAATATTGTTTAGTTCGTTTTCCATCTTAATAAGATGTTCAAACTGACGAAGTATAAGATCATAAGGCGTGATATTTTCTTCACGGCAAAGAAACTGTTCCATATATCCAAGTTTAAGATTTTTGGAGCGAACAACCGATCCGCTGTCGCTTTCTTCTTCACCTATGATCAATTTAAAAAGAGTAGACTTGCCGGTACCATTTGCTCCGACAAGTCCTATATGATCCTTCTCACCCGCTTCAAACGAGATATTATCAAATAGAACGCGGCTTCCAAAGGATTTTGTTAAATTTTCTATTGATAAAAGTGACATTTTTTGCTCCGTCTACTCTATTTTTAATTCTTCGAGACTTCTGAAATGATAATTGCTGTTTTTAAGCATTTTGAAATTTGACAAAGCTTTTCCAAGACCCTTCACAACACAGTTTATCGGATCATCAACCAGTTTTATTTTAGTTTCAAGACGTTCTTCTAAAAGTTCACGCATACCGTATGTCAATGCTCCTCCGCCTGTCAAAATTATTCCGTCCTCGGCAGTATCTGCTACCATTTCAGGAGCAGTGTGTTCAAACACATTCTGAATCGCTTTTATAATTTCCTGTGCGGTTTCGCTCATTATTTCATGAAGCTCGGTTGTATTAATCTCAAAGCTTTCCGGAAGTCCGCTGTATAAATTAAGTCCGTTTACGGTAAGTCCCACCTCAATAGGACGAAGTTTTACACAACCGATTTCCTTTTTTATTCTTTCAGCCGTAACACTTCCGACCGCAATATTGTGTTTGGTACGAATATATCGAATTATCGCCTCTTCAAAAGCTGCTCCGCCGATTTTTATTGATTCACTTCTGGCGAGACCGCCCATTGAAAGAACGGCAATATCAGTAGTCCCTTTTCCTATATCTACAATTGTAGTACCCTTCGGAGTATTAAAATCAATATTAAGACCTATTGCCGCCGCAAGCGGAGCTTCAACAAGACAAACATTTCTTGCTCCCGCAGTTTCCATTGCATCAAGAACCGAACGTTGCTGAACCGAAGTGGTTCCGCATGGAATTGCAACTATTGCACGCGGACGTACTATTTTTTTCCCGCATACTTTTTGCAAAAATTCCTTAAGCATAAGTTCGGCCGCCTGGAAATCGGCAATAGTTCCATATTCAATGGGACAGATTGGTGTGATCCGATCAGAGGTCCTTCCAATGGCTTTATATGCCTCTGTTCCAAAACTCTCAGCCTCTCCTGTCATGTTATTAATAGTAACAACAGACGGCTCAGACAGAGAAATACTCTTCCCCATAAATATTCGGGTACAATTTGTTCCTAAATCTATGCCAACATCGGTTCTCATAAATTGTGCTCCATTCAAAACGGTAATTACATATAAATTATTATACAATTTAC
>CABUCT010000119.1 GCA_902490145.1 uncultured Oscillospiraceae bacterium | reverse complement strand
TTGATATAAAATTACAGGACAATTAGTACATAATATTTTTATAAATTTGATCTGCGAGCTCAAACTTCGAAACATTTTTATATCATTCAAATTAAAAAATCCCGCCGAAAACTTCGACAGGATTTTCGTTTTGTTCATGATTTGTCGGGGGACCCCAGCAGGAAACGGGGGTAGGGATAAGCTTTTCGTATTCCGAAAATTTTAACGAAGCTTGGATGTAAAGTTTAAGACTATATCGTGTTCGGCTTAAGTCTCCACAAAAAATTCATCGGCAGTCAACATAGAGCCCGGACAAAACAAATAACAAGCTCAAAGCAAAATGGGCTGTGTTTGAATACCGAGCAGTGCGTCTTCAACGGTTTTGTCGATCAGGTCAAAATCTGCCACGACCGAACGCGGTTTAGTTTCAGAATCATCTTGACGCATAGGTACAAAGTATATATTCTTGCAGTTTAAAAGTCTTCCGATATTCTGAGCCGATGCAGACAGAGAATCATTGCTGGAAACGGCGATAACCAAAGGGCGTTGATTACGCAGATGAGCCTTTGCCGCAAGGGTGACGGAAGTGTCGGTTATGCCGTTTGAGAGCTTTCCGAGGGTGTTGCCGGTGCAGGGGGCGATAACCAATACGTCTAAAAGCTTTTTCGGTCCGATGGGTTCGGCAGACACTAGGTCAGAAATAATATCTTTGCCGCATATTTCCGAGATCCGACGTCGGAAATCCTCACTTTTGCCAAACCGTGTGTCGGTGGAAAAGGCGGCGGGCGACATTATGGGGAAAACCTCAGCACCCGAGTTTTTAAGCCTTTCCATAATGGGGATGACCTTTGAAAAGGTACAAAAAGAACCGCAAAGTGCAAATCCGATGCGAACTTTATCCATAAAAATTCCTCCCTTCGCCTGAATATTTAAATTTGATCACAGCCGTGAGACGGCGACCTTGATAATGCTTTCGGCCGCCGAAACCGGAGCAACCTTTGAAGGAAGTGCAAGTGCGTGGACAAATTTTATTCCAAGGCTTTTTGCGGCTTCAAAATCGACTCCGCCCGGAAGCGACGCAAGGTCGATAATTAAAGCAGTCGGAGACAGGGTTTTGAGCACATCTTCCGAAAAAAGGAGCGACGGTACGGTATTGAAAATGATGTCAAAGTCCTTTGCACTTTTATCAAGGTCTTTCACCGAAGAAAAGCCGAAACATTCAGCTTCGGTGTGGACTTCAACACGGCGTGCATAAACCGAAAGAGGACGACTTAAAAGTCCCGAAAGCCTGTGACACAGAACCTTTCCGACATTTCCGAATCCGCAAACCAGCACCTTTGCATCAAAAAGCGATCGGCTTGATTCGTTTATTGCAAGGGCAATTGCCCCCTCGGCGGTGGTGACTGCATTCATCCAGATGAGGGAGGGGTCTTTGAAAAGATCTATAATTGAAAGACCAAAGGTTTCCGCAAAAGCCGAAACTTGAGGGCTTACCCGTCCCGCAAAAATCACCGCAAACGGGGATACTGCAGAAAAAACGTCTTTCATAAGTATTTTATGGTCGGACAGAGGACAAAAAAGGGCTCCGTCCGGATCTCCCACAGGAGCCGGGAGGAATAGGGTATCAAAATCTGACAGGCTGTCAAAGTCCGCTTTTTTTATGCGTCGATCAAGTAATTCAGATTCAATTCCAAGAACCGAAATATTAAATCCTTTCTCAAAAAGCAGGTTTGCAATTTCTGCGTTTCTGCGGTCTCCGCCCAGCACCAAAAACTTGCGATAACCAATATCTCCGAAATCTTTTTTGTCGGCACAGTGTTTTTTGCTGTCCGTGCCGGTTTTGCAGGCAGAATATTTTTTGTTGTCCACGTCATCGCCTCCTTTTATAATATTTTATGACCCCGTAATGGAATGTTGATAAAAATATTGCACGAAGGAATTTGCCCGAATATGCTTAGAACTTCAGTGAATGGGGCATAATATCGGTTGACGGAAACCCTGCTTTTATGTTAAAATAAAACTCAGGTGGTGATGACTTGAACGTTTTGGGTATTATCGGAACGGTGATTGGCGGAATTGTCCTGTTTATTTTGCTTATTCTTCTGCTTCCCCTCAATGTTACGGTCAAAACCGACGGCGAGTTTGCATTCAAGCTGAAACTCAGGGTGCTCTTTTTTTCTTATTCTCCGAAAAAGCCGGTGACCGACAAGCAGATCGAAAAATCAAAAGCGGTCAAAGACTTTTTAACCTCCAAGAAAGATGATAAAGAGATAAAATCCAAAAAAACGAGCATCACTGAAAAGGCATCGGCTGTTTTCAAAAACATAAAGCTCATAACAGACCGTCTCAAATGGCTTGTTAAACACATAAATGTCAAAAGGCTGAGGATAAAAGCTGTGTGTGCGTCCGGCGATGCGGCCGAAACCGCAATGGAATACGGAACTGCCTGTGCAGTGATATACCCGATGGTGGGATATATTCAGTCTAATTTAAAGGTTCGTCAAAAGGGAATTTATCTTGACGTACGCTGTGATTTCAACGAGCAGAAGCCCGAATTTGAAGTTGAAACAACCCTTTCGGTGCAGATATTTCAGCTGGTCAGGGCTTTGATATATATCGTTTATCAGAATGTAAAATAAGGGGGCAAAAAAATGAACGAAGAAAGCAGGAACTTGCAAAAACAGATGCAGGCAGGAAGTCTTATAAAAGTAATGTCTTTCACCGCTGAAAAAGCGGCTGAGCTTTCAAGTGCGAACTCGGTTTTGGGAGAGCGGATCGAGAGAGACGGAGTAACAATTATCCCCGTTTCAAAAATTTCGGCGGGCTTTGCCGGCGGCGGAGCAGATGTCGCCGATATGGCAAAACGCAAAAAGCAGAATCCTGCCGGTGCAGGAGCAAAAGTCACCGTAACCCCGCTCACATTTCTTGTGATAGATCACGGAAATGTTAAAATCATCAACATTGAGGGTACCCAAAACAACGGAACATCTATCGCCGAAAGCATAATAAATTCAGTTATGGATAAAATAAAATCGAAAAAGGAAAAGAAAACCAACGATAAAGCAAGCGAAGCTTAAGTTTGAACAAAAGCTCCTATAAAACAGCGGTCAGCCCTTCACCACATCACAGGAAACTTGCTTGGAATGCTGTACCGCCAAATCCGGCCGGATTTTCAAAATTTTAGACCGAATTTCAGAAATTTTTCGAACTCGAAGGGAAAAGGGCGTAAAGGTAAGCTGAGGAGAGTCGAACACAATATGCCGGGAACTTTAAGCTGCGGAGATTTTTCACACGTTCACCTCTGTCGGGCGTCACACCGTTGTCGGGAGGCAGATCTGCTTTCGGTTCAAACGCAAAAATCTGTTCACAGGTGCTGCATTTTTGGTGCATAGCAGTTTAAAATGAATATATTTTTGCCCCGACAAGAAATAAAATTGTGGCGGCCGCATGCCGGGATTTGAAGCATTGGTTTCAGCCGAAACAGAGCATTAAACCATATTGGGGAGAGTCCCTCAACTTAATGCTTAAGCAAAGTCGACAAATCCGAACCCGCCTAAAACGGCTTGATTTCGGCAATTTTCAGCTTGTCGTCCCCCGCAGGTGTTAGCCTTGCGGCTTTCTCCGCACGCAAAATTGCTCAAAATTCCTCTCGTTTTAGTTTGAAGAATTTTA
>CABUCT010000118.1 GCA_902490145.1 uncultured Oscillospiraceae bacterium | reverse complement strand
AAACTTTTCTTGGATTCAACGGAGATAAGGTTCCTGATATTGATCTTAACTTTTCCGGTGAATTTCAGTCCCATGTTCACAAGTATACTGAGCAATTGTTCGGAAGCAATAATGTGTTCAAGGCAGGAACTATTTCGGCTGTTGCAAAAAAGACTGCTTACGGATATGTTAAAAAATATGAGGAAGAGCGTGGACTTCATTTCACAAAGGCAGAAATTGAGCGTCTTTCAGAAGGATGTGTCGGAGTAAAACGAACCACCGGACAACATCCCGGAGGAATGGTTGTTGTTCCGAAAGATCATGAAATATATGATTTTTGTCCTGTGCAGCGTCCTGCTGATGATGTGAATTCAGATACAAAAACAACTCACTTTGACTTTAACTCAATGCATGATTTGCTGTTGAAGCTTGACGAACTCGGACACGATGTTCCGACCATATACAAATATCTTGAAGATTATACGGGTGTAAAGATTTCTGATGTTCCGATGAGTGATCCGAAGGTTATGAGTCTTTTTGAGTCTCCTGATGCTTTGGGTGTTACAAAGGAGCAAATTAACTGTCGAACCGGAACTCTTTCAATGCCTGAACTCGGTACAAATTTTGTTGTACAAATGATAGTTGACTCAAAACCAAAGACATTTTCCGATTTGCTGCAAATTTCGGGACTTTCTCACGGAACCGATGTTTGGCTCGGAAATGCTCAGGATTTGATTGCTAATAAAATATGTACTATTTCCGAGGTTATAGGAACGCGTGACAGTATTATGACCTATCTTATCTATAAAGGGCTTGACTCTCAAATGGCATTTCAGATCATGGAAATAGTTAGAAAGGGAAAGGCTCATGCTAAGCTCACCGAAGAACATGTGAATGCCATGAAAGAACATAATGTACCTCAGTGGTATATAGATTCATGCTTTAAGATAAAGTATATGTTCCCGAAGGCACATGCTACCGCATATATGATTGCAGCCCTTCGTCTTGGTTGGTATAAAGTTTATTACCCTCTTGAATATTACGCTGCGTATTTCACAGTTCGAGGTGAAGATATTGATGCTTCATTTTTAAGTAACGGTTTATCTTCGGTAAAAGCAAAAATGCGTGAACTTGAGGGAAAAGAGAAGGAAAAAACCATTACTGCGGTGGAGCAAAAGGTTTATGTTACTTTGCAAATACTCAATGAAATGCTGTGCAGAGGCGTAGAAGTGCTGCCGGTTTCTTTGTATAAGTCAAAAGCAACTAAATTTGTGGTTGAAGACGGAAAAATCAGGATGCCGTTCAGTACAGTTAACGGACTTGGTGAAACAGCTGCCGAGTCGCTTGAAAGAACGGCAAAAGAAGGTGAATTTTTTTCTTGGGATGATATTAGGGAAAAAAGCTCGGTTTCCAAAACGGTAATTGAGACGCTTGGAGAACTTGGAGCTCTTGAAGGAATTCCAAAAAGCCGACAGATAAGTTTCTTCGGCATATAGAGGTGAAAGTTTTTGAAAAAGACAGTTTTAAATTACATATCGGTTATCCTTGCATTTGCAGTAATGCTTTGCGGATTTAGTTTTTCTGCTTTTGCGGTTCAGACACAGGAAGAATCATGGGAACTTGAAGAACAACTTTTAGGCACGGTTTCGGCAAAATATGAATCAAACGGAGACCCAGCTTCAATATCTTCAGGAGCCGGTGATTCTGGTGGTGCATCTTATGGTGCTTATCAGTTTTCAAGTTACTATGGTGTACCGCTCAACTTTGCAAAATGGCTTGTTTCATCGGGAATAGATGCTTCTATAGGTAACCGTCTGATTAATGCATATTATGCCGATGAGAATAAATATTCTTCAAATTTTAATGCCACTTGGAAAGCAATTGCACAAGAAAACAGAGATTATTTTTTGAAGCTTCAGCATAATTACATAAAATATGCTTATTATGACGATGCAGTTAATCGACTTGTGCAAAACCTAAAATTTGATATAAATGCATATTCGATTGCATTGAAAAATGCTTTATGGTCAAGGGCTGTTCAGCATGGTGCATATATGGCATCCGTGCTTTTTTCTCGTGTAAATGATGCACTTCCGAACGGACTTTTCGGTGCAACAGAACTTGAAATAATCATTGCGTTATATAAGGAAAGCGGATTGGCAATTGAAAACGGTAACAGTCCGATGCATGCGGCAAATTCCGGATCAAACAGCTGGATAGTTGAAAAATACGGGCTTGAAAATCTCACAATGAAGTATTACGGAGCAAATTCATCCGCTGTACAAGCCGGAGTATGGCTAAGGCTTAATGTTAATGAGCTTAATGACCTTATTGAAATGTATAATAAATACGGTAATAATGATCCATCTATATATTCGGCTTTTACCAAAGCATCAGGTGGACAAGTGTCGGTAGATATTACGGATGTTTTTGGGAATCCTCTTATAAGCGTGCCTGAAGGATATCCTGTTACCGTAATGGGAGCTGCTGAGAACGGAATGCTTCCGATAAGTATTAATTATTTAGGTAACGAATACAGTGGATATTGTAAAGAAGAAAATATCTCAAGATCTATGCCCAGTTATCTCAGAATACGATTTGGACATATTGCAAATGCTACTACCTCCGTTAATATCAGAAGTCTTCCCACAACCGACAGTGCAATTTTAACATCTGTAAATGTAAATAAGGGATTGCGGATTACGGGGCCTGAAAACAATGGATGGTATCCGGTTCAGCTTTGGGATGGTAACAGAAAAATAACGGGATTCTGCTATGGACAGTATGTTGAAATAGAAAATGAAGGCAGAGAATACATGCTGGGAGATATAAATCTTGATGGTAAAATCACTCCTTCGGATGCTTTAACGGTGCTTCAGGAGTCGGTTGGTAAAATCAGCGTTGAAGCTGTTTTATCCGCCGTATCTGATGTGGATTTCAGTAATGAGGTCACTACTTTAGATGCACTTTTGGTTCTTCAATATTCGGTTGGAATCAGAAACGGATTTTAGTTTCAGCTAAATCATCGTTATATTTTTTGAAAATAGATTATGAGTTGAAAGGAGTACTTAATGTGGAAACAGCTGAAATAATTAAATCATTAATAGAACAAGCAGATTCAGCGATAAAAGAAGAAAGATTTGATGATTTGCTTGATTTTTATACAGATGACGCAGTTTTAGTTGTTATGCCTGGTAAAGAAGCTCATGGAAAAAGAGCAATAAAAGAAGCATTTATTAAAATTGCAGAGTATTTTAAAAACAGTGTAGTACCAACACAAGGCAAAATGATAATACTTGATGCGGGAAACACTGCATTAGTATTATCCCAAACGCTACTTGATGCCGAAAATCGAGATACAAGTGAATTCAGCATGGAACGCAGGGCTACATATGTTTTTACAAAAGTATCAGGCAAATGGTTATGTGCAATAGATAATTCTTATGGAACAAGTTTACTGGATTAATAATTAAAAACGGCTTTTAAAATCAAAGAAGGTAATGATTATAATCATTACCTTCTTTTTCTTTATTTTATAGTTTTGTATTCTTAAGTTTAACCATAACCGATGCGTCCGAAAATGCCCAAAAGGCTATCCTGCGGGCACTTTTAAATTTATCGCTCTCGCAGGGAGTCAGCCCTGCATCGTGCTCTATGTCCAAAATTGTGCCGCAATCCATGTCTTTAGGTCGGAAAATTTTCGGGTGCGGGATTTTCGGCTCTGTGCGACACAAAATGCAGTCGATCCTTTCGGATT
>CABUCT010000117.1 GCA_902490145.1 uncultured Oscillospiraceae bacterium | reverse complement strand
GGTGTAATTGCAGTGGGAAATCCCTGCCGTGTTATAAGGGAGATTACTGAAAAAGACAAAGAAAAATATCCGATTTGGAGAAATTGATATTCTATGACGAAAACTAAGAATAAAAACAACATTTTTCAATTTATCATAGCGCTTGCCGCCGGATGTCTTGTTTTTGCAGTTATGCAGGGCATTCATGATAACTATGGAATTATGCTCCCCGGCATTGTTGCTCGGTCCGGGCTTGATTATGCGTCCGTTAGTTTTGTGATTGCTGTCGGTCAAATCTTGTACGGCGCAACGCAGCCTGTTTTCGGTATGCTGGCAATCAAAAAATCCAATGCCTTTGTAATGCTTCTCGGTATCATTTTAATGGCGATTGGACTGATTGTTTCGCCATTTTGTAATAGTCTGTGGAGCTTATTGCTTTTCTTTGGTATCTTGTTGCCTGCCGGAACGGGAGCATTATGTTTCGGCATTGTGATGGGGGCGTTAGCACCGATTATCGGAGAGAAAAAAGCGGCTGTTGCGTCAGGAATCGTACAGGCAAGTGCCGGAATCGGTGACGCTATTATGTCCCCGCTACTTCAACAACTGACAGACAGTTTCGGCGTTACGCTATCTATGCCGGTATTCAGTATTCCGATTTTGCTCATGCTGCCTATTGTCTTTTGGCTGGGGGGGAAAAAGAAAAGAATTGACAAAGCGCAGTATGTAGAAGCTACGGAAGAAACGAACGACAAAAAGGAAAAACTATCTGATATCTTAATGTCAGCATTTCATGACCGTACATATTGGTGTCTGCTAATCGGCTTTTCTACTTGCGGATTCCATATGTCAATTATTGAAACACACCTTTTTTCTCAATATGTGGGAAGCGGAATCCCTGCGAATTTTGCTTCACTAACTTTAACAGTGTATGGAATTTTTACAATGCTTGGCTCCGTTATCACAGGC
The DNA here is from genome assembly GCA_902490145.1 of uncultured Oscillospiraceae bacterium. Lineage (GTDB taxonomy): Bacteria > Bacillota > Clostridia > Oscillospirales > Acutalibacteraceae > UMGS1484. The sequence continues at coordinate 2,857 of CABUCT010000117.1, read as the reverse complement.
TTCTTAGGACAAAAATTCCGTATGAAAAATGTGCTTGCAGGTGTTTATGGTATACGCATTTTAATTGCCCTTGCATTTATTTTCATTCCGAAATCTGTCCCATTTGCCTTTGTTGCAACAGGTATGCTGGGACTGACCGGCGATTCCACCGTTCCACCTACAACAGGGATTATCAGCAATAAAGTAGGTGTTGCAAAAATGGCTGTTGTTTACGGTTCAATCTTTATCGGTCATCAGCTCGGTGCATTCGCTTCCGCTTGGCTTGGTGGTATTCTTGTTAGTACAACGCTTGGATATACTGCGCTCTGGATTGTAGATTTGTGTTTATGTATGACAGCCACAATCGCAAGTTTTAAGATTAGAGATTAAAATAGGAAATTGGAGGTGATAGTATCGGACGACTTATCATTTTAGAATTAGCAGATCGTGACAGTTCTGCATTTGAGGATATTCTATCTTTTTTATCACGCCGCCCTGATTTGAAAAAATGGGAGCTCCGGGACGAGCCGATATTATCACTTCCCAGACTTGAAATAAATCTTGCTCGCAGGAAGATCACAAGTGATGGACGCGAAATTTCATTGACAGCAAAAGAATATAATATTTTCTGCTTATTAGTAGCTAATAAAAACCGAGTGCTTACCTACGACCAAATTTATGAAAAGGTATGGGGTGATTTTTCTTCGGGTAGCGAACGGGAAACAATCGGTTTCCATGTCCGTAATCTCCGCAAAAAACTTTTTGATACCGACCAAGAGCCTGCATATCAAATAGAGAGTATTCGGGATGTTGGCTATCGGTTTCAGTATAATTAAAACATTTCAAGCAGCAGTCTATTTCATTGGGCTGTTGCTTTTCTTAATTTTACAGAAGATATTTCGAGCAATTTTTCAGCGGTTCTCTATATTCTGCGTTGGTATGACAGATTGCTTTCACATATTGTCTGAACTTGCGATATTCCTCGGCGTAATCTCGGCTTTTTCTCGGTGAAATCTCTTTTTCATACAGTATAATCCCTTTATCTACAAAACGGATAGGGGAAAACAAAAAATGCCTGTCGGCTTATCCCCGCAAAGGGGATAAAATGAAACACAGAAAAAGCAAACCGCCGGAAATACCGCCCGATAAGAAAATTAAATATCAATTTTTACATACCGCAATCTTTAAGGGGATTGCGGTATTTTTTTGTTCGACACCGTTTTGCTTATTCAGTCCATACAAGCTAATATATGGCAGTCCTCTACAAAATGACGCACCCGCTGTAAAGTGGGTGCGTTTCTTTTATGTCATAATATGCCGTTTTTTGATGTTCCATAGCGGGCGCAGCCCTCCGGGTCAATCCGAATCTCAAAAAATTCAGATTGATCGGAGGTAAACAGCTATGGACGAAAAGCGTCCAAAACGCAGAAAAGACAAATATAACCCCTACACACTTACCGAAAAAGAGGACAAGCATTTTCTTTCCTTTTGGGACGGACAAGGTGTGTTACAGGAATTTCAGATAACAAGAGAATTGTTCGAGGCGTTAAACCGTTTTGAACTGGACGACCTTTCTATTCTCAATGAATGGGACAGGCACTACGAACATTCGGAGCTTACCGAGGCTTCTTTATATGACCGGGCGGCAATGCTCCCGGAATCGGTCGAGGAAACTGTTTTTCGTAATTTGCGTCATGAAGCTCTGTATAAGGCTATTGAACAACTGCCTGAAACACAAAGACGACGGCTTGTGCTGTATTACTTTGCAGGGCTTACATACGCACAAATCGCAGATAAGGAGGGGTGCAAATATCAGACAGTACAGGAATCTATCTATACTGCCCTGAAAAAATTAAAAAAACTTTTGAAATAGACCCTGTGTTATGGGCTTTTAGTGAGGAAACAGGTGGAGAGGTACGAAAACTCTCTGCCTGTTTTCCTCTTTTATGCGGTGAATGGGCGTGTCCTTTGACAATTAAATACCCATTCATCAAACACATTCCTATTGCTATTGTGAAAGCATAAGCCACATTAGCGGCTGCGCCACGATCTGCGGGAAATAAAGCAACGAGATTTCACCTGTATTTGTTTTTAGGTCTATGGCTTTCATTTCCTGCAAGGAGCGAATAACAGTCGGCTATCAGTATCGGGCGGCTCCCAATATGGCGACGACAGGCAATAGGGACAATGATACTCCTGTTTAGTCACAGTCCGAGCGTTGAAGCGTTTTTTCGTGCGTGATCCGTCGCAGGCAATGAGAGCAGCCGGCAGAGAACCTGCCGGGGGTGAGATTCCCGTGGAGCTGACAAGCCGCCAGCCGTTTGATGACTTCCCGCAGCAATCCGGGGTGTCGAGGACAAATAGGATTGTTTCTTTATACAAGGTCAAACGGCAGGACGGGTCTACTGAAACGGAGAATTGTTTATATCTTTCCGACCTTAATTCTGTTCTGCCCTTGACCTCTACATAGGCGACAAACCGCCTAAAATTTCAAAGGAGGTCATAACACTATGAATCACACATATTTACGAGGCGATATGTATTACGCCGATTTGGGACACGGGATCGGCTCGGAACAAGAGGGCTACCGTCCCGTCGTTATCATTCAGAACAATGTCGGCAACAAGCACAGCCCTACGGTTATTATCGCTTCTATCACAAGCAAAAAGGACGCAAAGCCGAAACTACCTACCCACTACTACATCGACGCCGAAAACGGCTTGGAATTGCCCTCTATCGTCCTTTTGGAACAACTGCGAACCGTGGATAAACGCCGCTTGGGGGACTTTATCGGTCACTTGTCCGAAAAGCATATACACGGTATCAATCACGCTCTGGCAGTCAGTATCGGTCTGATCGAGAGCGTACCGAAAAAGTT
>CABUCT010000116.1 GCA_902490145.1 uncultured Oscillospiraceae bacterium | reverse complement strand
AACTAAGATTACCGAAATTCCTTTTTATTTCCAATATTAATTGCCAAATGTGACATTTACATGTAATCAGAATCCTCTGGAAGACCCTCCGCCGCCGAAGCCGCCGCCACCGCCGCTGAATCCTCCTCCACCGAAGCCGCCACCAAAGCCACCGCCGCTTCCATGACCACCAAATCCGCCTCCATGGTATCCTCCGAACATAAAGGGACCTATGAATTCAGGACGTCTTCGAATTCTTCCAAATATAAGGAATACCAGAATCAGCAAAATTATTACTGTCATAATAATATCTGAAATCGATTCATCATCATCTTCCACAGGCTCATAATTTTCATCCGGATCAAGACCGTATTCAATATAAACCTCGTTGATTAATGAATTGTAAACAGCCTGAAGCCCATCGGAAAAGTTGTTTTTTGAAAAATACTTCATACCATAAGTATCAAGAATTCTTCCGGTTTTACTGTCGGGTAAAGCCCCCTCCAGCCCATATCCGACTTCAATACGGACTTCACGATCCTCTACCGAAAGCAGCAAAAGAATACCGTTATTCTTTTCCTTATCTCCGATCCCCCATTCTCTTGCCAATCCGATAGAATAGCTTTCAATATCCATTCCCTGAAGATTTTCTACAGTTGTCACAACCACCTGTGCTTTGCAGGCATTATACAGATTTTCACCCTGTGACTGCATTTTGGTTTTAGCTGCTGAACTGATTACGTTTGCAAAATCATTCACAAAAAAATTGGCAGAAGGCTTGGGATAAGAGATTTTTGCCGAAGTCGAAAAAGCAAAAGAAAAAAATATTAAACATGATATCGCTAAAACTTTAAATGTTTTTTTCATATTTTATTCAAAAGAAACAACCGGTGCATTCTGTGCATTTTCATCAGCTTCAAAATATTCCACTTTATCAAAACCGAATATTCCGGCAAAGATATTCTTTGGGAATTTGCGTATCATCGCATTATACGACTGTGCTGATTCGTTATAATCCTGTCTTGCGATTGCAATCCTGTTCTCTGTACCTGCCAGCTCATCCTGCAAAGCAATATAATTCTGATTGGATTTTAAATCCGGATAAGCCTCTTTCACAGCATTTACCCAAACTGAAATTGCACCGTCAAGCTGTTTGCTTGCCTGAGAAAGGCTTGCCGCATCATTTGCCTGACCGACTGCACTTCGTGCTTCGGTTACAGCTGTTAATGTTTCTTTCTCAAGATCTGAATATCCCTTTACGGTTGCCACAAAATTCGGAATCAAATCAGCACGGCGTTGCAGCTGAGTCTGAATATTCGCCTGTTTATTTTCAACGGCCGCCTGTGAATCGACCAAAGAATTATAGCCTCCGATAAGGCTTGAAATTAAAATTACTGCAACTACCGCTACTATACCGATAATAATCCATTTTTTATTTTTCATGAGTATTTCCCCCTTTTGTTTTATTATATCTCAAAACTAAGAATAAGTCTATGTAAAACTTTCTTAATTATGAAAATTTCAACTGATACATAGAATACAATTCAGATACAATAGTTTCCAATCTTATTATATACTATAAAATGGTGCCAAATCTTATGACCTGACACATCAAGTAAGCAATCTGATAAAAAGATATATTTGCCATTTTGGATAAGAGTTTGAACTTTCTCATATTTTCAATGAAATATCTCGCTATGCTCTATGAAAAATAATTACTTGCGTCATTATGAAATTTTTGCTTATACAAAAAGTTAAATAAAATTCGTTTCCTAATATGCCACAAGCATATTTCATACAAACAGAGTATTTCATATTACATAGTAATATTCCACTCGTTCTAAAAGACCGAATTTCATTGAAAAACCGCCTTGCAATGCAAGGCGGTTTTCTGGTGGGAGCGGGTGGATTCGGACCACCGAAGTCACTGACAACAGATTTACAGTCTGCCCCCTTTGGCCACTTGGGTACACTCCCATATTAACTTTCGTTCAAGAAAAACGTGGAGCTGGTGGACGGACTCGAACCCCCGACCTGCTGATTACAAATCAGCTGCTCTACCAACTGAGCTACACCAGCAAGTTAACTCGAACGCAAGTGATAATATATCATAAACCAAGCTGTATGTCAAGATGTTTTTTTAATTTTTTTATTTTAAATCCATTCTGTCTATATGGCAAAAACTTTTTTAAAATAATCCTCCCCATAGTTATGGAACTGTCCTTTATTTATCATTTGGTGAAGCTCATCTTTGGTTACCCATTTTGCATCAATAACTTCTTCTTCCTGCAAATCAAGACGGTCTGTATCTGCATCCACACCGGCCCACCAAATATCCTTAATATTTGCCTTGCGTTTTATTCGGCCAAGATAATATATTTCATCTTCATGCACGATTATTCCAAGCTCTTCTTTAAGCTCCCTTATTGCCGCCTTTTTAGAGGTTTCTCCTGAAATTACCGCACCCCCTGTGGCAGCCCACTCTCCCGCCATGGGATGTTTGTGGGGGCTTCTTTTCTGAATGAGCAGTTGGCCCTTTGAATTTTTCACCCAAATATGCACAACCAAATGATACTGCCCGTTTTTAAGCCTGCCAGAAAATCCGCGTTTAACTTTTTCTCCGGTCAGCTCTCCATTCGAATTTAGCACATCCCAATACTCTGTTTTCATCTTTTCTCCCCTGGGTAATTTGGTCAAACTATCGTGCTGAAAAAATCACCCTAATTATTTTTTCTCTTCATATTCTTCAATAATCTGCTGCCACTTTTCATTAGTCATAAGACCGTCGTTATCGGATGAAAATCTTTGGTAAACTTTTGATAATTCTTTATCATATGCTTTCTTTTCCCGACGATTGTCAGAGAGCGTTATAAAAAACAATACAAGAGTTACAGGAAGCAAAACCGCCGCAGGTGCATAAAACATCATCATTTTAGCCTGTCCAATATAACTTCCCGATGCAATCTGAACAAACTGAATCATCAAAGCCCCCATTGAAGCAAAGGTAAAACAACAGGAAATTTGGTTTTTCTTCCTCAGCATAAGAACCAAGGATATTATCATAAAAATAAACATTGCCGTCACAATAACAGCATTACTTCTGAAAAAAGCGGTTTTTTCAATATTACCGTTCGCAGTATATCTCTGTATTGCAGAAGATAATATGAATGAATTTATTATTAAAACAATAAAATACCATACAGAAAGAACATAATACAAAACTTTTGATATTCTGTATAATCCTCCTCCGACATGCTTTAAAGTTTCTCCGTCTTTTTTATATTTTTTCTGAAGCTCAGCTCTAACTCTCTCAAGAACAATAGCTTCCCCTTTTAATCTTTTTTCATCAGGCTGACTGTTCATTTTCTCACATCCTATGAATATTATACATATATCTTGTCCTTTTTTCAAGGTTTTTAAAGTCAAAATGAGTTAACAGCCGAACAGACATTTCTCTGCTTCAAAGGCCCTTAAACAGCACTGACTTTATTACCTGACGTTCATGTTGAAAAAACAGAAAGACCCTACAAAAAACAGCGTGATTCGAGGCAAAACCTGAACCACGCTGTTTTTAATAATAAATTTTATTTCGGAACCTTTTCCCAGTCTTTAAGGAAGCCTTCAACTGCACGCTGAGTGTTTGGGTTGGTTGCCATTTGCATTACACATTTAAAAGGCATGGTTGCAACATCAATGCCCATCTTTGCAAGCTCGGTAACATGAACAGGATGTCTTACTGACGCGGCAACAATTTTGGTATCGATTCCCTGAGCATCAAAGATTTCGCGAATCTCACCTGCGAGTGACAATCCGTTCTCTCCGATATCATCAAGACGTCCGACAAAAGGAGC
>CABUCT010000115.1 GCA_902490145.1 uncultured Oscillospiraceae bacterium | reverse complement strand
GTATTCTCACCGTGATACCGGCGAACACATTTTTACCGTTCATCAAGGAGGCTTGACCGAAGAACAAATGTGGGAGATTCTAAAAGAAATGGGGGTTGAGTAAATGATAGACGGCTGGCTTTCACAAATAGCGGAAGTTATCGGGAATAATATGTGGCTGGCTCCTTTGCTTGCACTTCTTGCCGGTGTTCTTACCTCAGTAACTCCATGTTCGCTATCCAGCGTACCGTTGATTATTGGCTATGTTGGAGGCGTTGGTGAAAAGAATACAAAAAAAGCATTTGCGTATTCGGCGGTGTTCTCTCTTGGGACAGCGGTTACTTTCGTAACGCTCGGCATTGTCGCAACCTCTGCCGGGAAACTGATGGGAACATCATCGCCTGTATGGTATATCATTCTTGGTGTACTTATGGTATTGATGGCTTTGCATACTTGGGAAGTATTCAGTTTCATCCCCTCAATCAATTTGATTTCCAAAAGCAAAAAGCGTGGATTTATTGGGGCTTTCCTTGCGGGTATTCTCGGTGGTATTTTTTCCTCACCTTGCTCTACACCTGTTCTGATTGCACTGCTTGCTATTGTCGCAGGTGAAGGCAACTTGATATGGGGCATTCTGCTTATGTTGCTCTATTCTATCGGACACAGCACCCTTGTTATGGTTGCAGGTACTTCGATAGGATTTGTTCAGAAGATCAACAACAGCGAAAAATACAAAAAGGCTGCTGTTATCTTAAAAATCGTGATGGGTGCTGCGATCCTGCTCATCGGATTTTATATGTTTTGGCTCGCATTTTGATCTTATTAAAATCATTTTTGGAGGTAACTAATTATGGCACTGTTCAACCTTGGAAAGAAAAAGGAAGAAAAAAAGAAAGCTCCCACTTGTGCTTGTAGCTGTGGCTGCCCTACAAGTGAAATAGAAGAAATCACAAACGACTGCTGCCCCGAAGCAAAGGACGGAATCTGTTGCATTAAGGTGTTGGGTACAGGCTGTAAATCCTGCCACGAGCAATACGAAAACGCAAAAAAAACGGTAAAAGCGATGGGTTTATCTATGGAAGTGGAATATATCACGGATATGCAAAAGGTAATGGAATACGGCGTAATGAGTGTGCCCGCCCTTGTTGTCAACGAAAAGGTTGTTTCTATGGGTAAGGTTTTGAAATCTTCCGATGTGGAAAAGTTACTGCACAAACTTGGTTTCTAACAGGGGGTGATCCTATGAGCAAAGAGAAAGGCGGTATCAGCGTATTTCAAAGATACCTGACTGTATGGGTTATTCTGTGTATGGCCGCAGGTGTTCTGATCGGAAAGTTCCTGCCCCAAATTCCCGATTTCCTAAACCGTTTTGAGTATGCCAAAGTTTCTATCCCTATGGCAATCTTAATCTGGCTGATGATTTATCCTATGATGATGAAAGTAGACTTTAAGAGTATTAAAAATGTCGGAAAAAATCCGAAGGGGTTATTTGTAACTTGGGTTACAAATTGGCTGATAAAGCCTTTCACAATGTACGGAATTGCCAGCCTGTTTTTCTTTGTAATCTTCAAGGCGTTTATTACGCCTGACCTTGCAACCGAATATCTCGCTGGGGCAGTTTTGCTCGGTGCTGCACCCTGTACTGCTATGGTGTTTGTTTGGAGCAGTCTTACAAAAGGTGATCCGGCTTACACCGTGGTACAGGTTGCAACCAACGATTTAATTATCCTTGTAGCCTTTGTACCGATTGTTAAATTTCTGCTCGGTGTTTCAAATGTTTCCGTACCGTGGAATACTTTGATTTTATCCGTCGTACTGTTTGTAGTTATACCGCTTGCGGGCGGTCTGTTGACACGCTACTTCGTTATAAAGAAAAACAGCAAGGATTATTTCGAGAATACCTTTATTAAGAAATTTGACGGCATAACAACAATCGGGCTTCTGCTGACACTGGTTATGATATTTTCATTTCAGGGAAATGTCATTTTGGAAAATCCGCTGCATATCATTTTGATTGCTGTCCCGCTGATTTTGCAGACTTTCTTGATTTTTGCAATCGCTTATGGGGTTTGTAAATTTTTGAAGTTACCTCATAAAATCGCTGCTCCCGCAGGAATGATTGGAGCTTCAAATTTCTTTGAACTGTCGGTTGCCGTTGCTGTCGCTTTGTTCGGCACAACATCTCCGGCAGCATTGGCTACCACAGTAGGCGTACTAACCGAAGTACCCGTAATGCTGTTCCTTGTAAAAATCGCAAATGGTACGAAAGGCCGGTTCAAAAATGGATAAGAAAAAAGTAGCTTTTATCTGCGTACACAATTCCTGTCGAAGTCAGATTGCGGAAGCACTCGGCAAGCACTTTGCAGCGGATAAATACGATTTCTATTCTGCCGGAACGGAAACTAAACCGCAAATCAATCAAGACGCAGTACGGTTAATGAAACAGTTGTACGATATTGATATGGAGCAAACACAATACAGCAAGACCATCGATCACATCCCGACGCCCGATATTGCGATTTCTATGGGGTGCGATGTCGGCTGTCCGTATATTGGCAAAGATTTTGATGATAATTGGGGCTTACCTGATCCAACGGGACAGAACGATGATGTGTTTATTCAGGTCATCGAACAAATAAAATGCAATATTTCTCTTTTATAATATGATTCATGGAAAGGAGGGAATCCAATGGAAAATTCGGAATGGATAAAATGTCCTATTTGCCGTTCCAAGACCCACAATAAAATCCGCAAAGACACAATCATTAAAAATTTTCCGCTTTACTGCCCGAAGTGCAAACAAGAAACAATTATAAATGTTCAAAATCAGGAAGTAACAGTCATCAAAGAGCCGGACGCATAGACGCAGAGCCGATGAACTTGTGAGCAATCACAGATCATCGGCTCTGTCTTTCATATAGAGGAAAAAGCAGCCTTGCGGCTACTTTTCGGGTGCAGTATCAATTAAGGCCTTATGTAAAACATCATAGCTTGGCTTTTTGCCCTCGTTTTCAATTCGGTATAAGTAACGCTCGGTAATATCTACTCTATTTGCCAACGCTTCTATTGTGATACCGGCATTTTCACGAGCAGCCTTTATGATACATCCAAGTATTTCAGGTTTGTTATGCACTTACAGTCCACCTCCCTACATCATTATACTGATTTATGCCATCTTTATAATGGCACGACAATTCAATTATGAATGGACTGATAGTTCGCAAATATCTGAACTAAATATGGATTACAGCCCTGCCAATAAAAAAAACGAGGTTTGTCAGGGCGGTTTCGTTATGCAATCATCCCTCCAAATCCGAGTTTTTTGGATTGGAGGGATTCTTTATGCGCTGGACTTCTTTCAGCGTTTCGCTGCTGGTTATGAGCAGCGAATATGAACCTATGATTTAATAAATAACCCGCCAAAAAAAGCCCGTTTCCAATATTGGGGCTTTACGGCTTATATGCTGAACTGATATGCCATAAATATAATGAAATAAATGCACTTGCACGGCGAATTTTGTCGCTATGCAGGTGCATTTTTGCGTTTGTAAGTATTTCGGCGTTCTATTTCGTCGGCTGCCGCAGTCCTCCGAATCAATCTGAATCTCAAAAAATTCAGACTGATCGGAGGTAAACGACTATGGACGAGAAGCGTCCAAAACGCAGAAAAGACAAATACAATCCTTACACACTTACCGAAAAAGAGGACAAGCATTTTCTTTCCTTTCAGGACGGACAAGGTGTGTTTCGGGAATTACAGATAACAAAAGAATTGTTCGAGGTGCTGAACCGCTTTGAACTGGACGACCTTTCTATACTCAACGAGTGGGACAGGCATTATGAACATTCGGAGCTTACCGAGGCTTCTTTATATGATCGGGCGGCAATGCT
>CABUCT010000114.1 GCA_902490145.1 uncultured Oscillospiraceae bacterium | reverse complement strand
AGAAACCTATTCTGCAAACGAATGGTATTCTTACAGCTATATAGATTCTGATGACCAGTCCGGATTTGCTTTGGTATTTTGCCGTGACGGTGCAAATGCAAAGAATGAGAGGTATATTAAATTAAAAGGTCTTAATCCTCAGGATACTTATAAAATTACCTTTGCAGATTCTAAGAAGTCATACACTAAAAAGGGTGTAGAGCTTATGAATCTGGGTGTTTGGATCGAGATTTCAGAGAACTCCTCAGAGGTTGTATACATTAACCGCACAACAGAAGCTAAAGCATCTGTTGATGATCTTAATAAGGCTATCACAAGAGCCGAATCTGCAAATCTCAGTATTTATTCACAAGCCACTACTTACGATCTCTATAAAGCAATCAGCAGTGCAAAGGCTGTGGCAGATAATCCCGATGCAACCAAGGCACAGATCAAAGCTGCAACCGACGCACTTACACTTGCACAGGGCAAACTCAAAATGGCATCGTCATCTGTAACTGCCGCGGAGCTTTCTCAGGAACTTGGTAATATTATTTCAAGTATCGGTACTGTAAACAGTGAAAACTATAAGTATAAAGAAGTTATTATCAAATATGCAGAAGAACGCAGGCAATTTATACTGGATAAGTATGGCAATGATGTTCAGATCATTAATTCCGATATTCTTGATGCGGCTCGCGAAGCTTATGAAAAGATAGCAAATTCGGCGGTCGACGTTATTTACGGCGATGTGGACAATGATGGAAAGGTAACAACTGCCGATGCACTTAAAGCACTCCAGTATGCGGTTCGAAAGATTTCACTGACCGACGAGCAGATCAAGGCTGCCGACGTTAACGGAGAAGCCGGAGTAACTACTGCCGACGCATTGGCAATTCTTCAAAGAGCGGTCGGAAAAATCTCAAAATTTGTGGTTGAAGGCTAAATACAAATAAAGGAGTTAATGCATGAAAAAATCGAAAAAGGTTTGGGTGTGGTTACTGGTTCTGTGTATGGTTTTGACAGCAGTGCCACTGACAGTAATAGCTGATACAAATGAGGAATTTTCATATTGGGTGTTGTCTGAAACAGATAAAACCTGCACAATTACCGGATATACCGGTGAATCTGCCGATTTGCAGATTCCATCAGAAATACATGGTTATACGGTGACGATAATCGGGCCGGGTGTTTTTGAAAACTGCACTGAACTTACAAGTGTTATTATTCCGGACAGCGTGACGACAATTTCGGGATATACTTTCAGTGACTGCATTAGCCTTACAAGCGTTACAATTCCTGACAGTGTTACGGCAATCATGGATTATGCTTTCAACGGCTGCACGGGGCTTACAAGCATCACCATTCCGGACAATGTTATAAAAATCGGTGTGGGGGTTTTTGATGGTTGCAGCGGCCTTACCGATGTTACCATTCCGAGCAGTGTAAAGATAATAGATGAGGGTCCTTTTGCCAGATGCAGCAGCCTTACAAATATTCAGGTGGCGGCAGACAGCACGACTTACAGCAGCGAAAACGGAATATTATTTAATAAAGACAAAACAGCTTTAGTTCAATATCCAACAGGTAAGCCGGTCAGAAGCTATATGATACCGGAGAGTGTGACACAAATCATGACGAAAGCTTTCTCTGGTTGTGAGGTACTTGAAAACATTATTATCCCAAATAGCGTGACTGACCTCGGAGGGCTTACTTTCTTCGGCTGCACGAAACTTACAAACGTTGTTATTCCGGAAAGTGTGACATCAATTGGGTTTAGAGTTTTCGGCAATTGCACGGGACTTACAAGCTTTGTTATTCCGAATAGTGTGACAAAAATCGGGATGTCTGCTTTTTCGGGATGCACAGAACTTGCAAGAGTTGTTATTCCTGAAAGCGTGACTGAAATTCAGGATAATAAAGCCTTCGATAATTGCGAAAAACTTACAATTTGCGGATATGCCGGTTCTTATGCAGAAAACTATGCTGCAAAAGAGAAAATTCCTTTTAATCAAATTTTCACACCGGTACAAACCGATTCGGATACTGCCGTTTCGATTGGAGGCGGCGTACCTCAGGATGGTGTATTGAATATTAAAACATTGAAGAACACTCAAAGGCGGGTGGAATATGAGATTACCATTATGAAAGACGGTGTGGCTGTCCAGCCGGACGGAACCGTTACGGTACGAATTCCTGTATCTGCCGCAATGAATCCCACAGGATGCAAGGTTTACCGTGAAGAAGCGGACAAAACTTATACGGATGTACAGGCATTTTATTTAGATGGTTATATGGTCTTTAACACTGATCATTTAAGCAAATATGTTATGACGATTGGCAATATCAACGGTGATGATGTTATTTACGGCGATACTAATGGCGATAGTTTTATAACGACGGACGACGCGTTGAAAGCACTCCAGTATGCAGTTCGAAAGATTTCATTGACCGACGAGCAGATCAAGGCTGCCGACGTTAACGGAGAAGCCGGAGTAACTACTGCCGACGCATTGGCAATTCTTCAAAGAGCGGTCGGAAAAATCTCAAAATTTGTGGTTGAAGGCTAACTGCAAACAAGACTGCACAGGGATTTTAGAAAATAGCTTTAGTTATTTGATCTTTATTTTCCTAAACCATGCATCTAAGCCAAATAAAATGATTGATTCATAGCTTTATGACAGCATGACCGATCTATATACTTTTTTCAAACCCATTAGTTATTTTTGATTAAACATAAAAAAGACACTTTGTGAATATTCAATTTCACAAAGTGTCTTTTTTGTTGCATTCGATTATTCTTAAGTGCAGGATTTTAAGTTATTAAAAATAAGTCTCAGTGGGATCGTAAAGCTTTTTACACTCTGCAAATCTTTTTCACTGTTTTTATGAGATACAGAATGCTGAGAAAAACCCAAACGGCAAGTCCAAAAATTAGTGCAGCAATTCCAAATTTGAGGTGTCCGAAATGCGTAAGTGCCCCATACGGAGCGAGGCAAATAATCCCTGTGAAAATTACTAAAATGTCGAGAAGTATTTTTATCCCGAAAACTTTTAAAAGTCTTTTTATGGGATAATAATAATATAAAACAGACGAACCTTTTTTTCTTTTTCTAATGTATCCTAAAAAAATCGGCCAAAGGAGAATTGCTCTCAACAGCAAAAACACTGCTGTCCATATTAGCGAAAAATATTCGTCATTAAGACGTTCGGCATAAAGAACGTACGGAGAAGCACATACCTGTCTTGCGGCAAATTCGAGTCCTCCCCACATTAAGAGCCCCAAAACCACCGCTAAAAAGCCCCCAATACCGCCTTTTTTATGATTTTTTTTGACAACAGTTTTTTCTTTCATATTTTTATTCCTTATTGCAAAATAGGTTTGTGTTTTGAATTTTTTTTATTTTGGCCGGGTGGAAAAATATGTTGATACCATTCGTGAAAAATAATGTGCTGCACTTTTCTGCACATTATTCTGTAATAATCAGACCTTTAAAAACTTATCGCTTGCAGCGACAAATACCTATCAGTAATTTTGCAATATATTCGTAAGACATATTGCATAGTTTAAGGTAATCACCTTTTTATTATGTCCGAAGTTATGACTTATTTTTCATTAATGAAACATTTTCCTATATAGCTTGAAAAAATACCCTGTTTGACTTATAATATATCCGTAATATCTTTGGAGGTGTAATTATGGACTGCCTTTTTTGTAAAATAGTCAACGGAGAGATTCCGTCTGAAAAGCTTTACGAAGATGATCGTGTGCTTGTTTTTCGTGATATTGAGCCGCAAGCCCCTTTTCATGCTCTTATAATTCCGAAAGAACATATTTCATCTGCTGCCGAGATCACTCATGAAAATAGTGGGATAATTGGATATATTTTTGAAATTGCCGCAAAAATTGCAAAAGAAAACAAGCTTGATAATGGATTCAGGAT
>CABUCT010000113.1 GCA_902490145.1 uncultured Oscillospiraceae bacterium | reverse complement strand
ACTAAGGGATCCTTTCGAATTCTCGAGTATTTTAACAAAGCAAAGGCGGAAATCCTTCATTTAAAATCGGATTCGGATTTGTCGGCTTTGCTTAAGCTGAGGAGAAGCTGATTTTTTATGAATAATAAGTCAAGATTTTAATCTATGACTTATAAGGCTAATCCTTATCCAAATATTCCGATTCAAGCCCGGAAAGGACCTCTTTAAAGGCGTTTAAAGGCGTTTGAGTTTTTAAAAGTTTCACCGAAATATAAGGACGGTTTCCGGCGTTTAAAAGTATTCTTCCACGCATTTTTTCGGCAAGAGACAAAACCTTTTGAACATCTGGATTTTTCTGATAAAGCAAAAGGCAATCTTGTTTTTGAACCGTTTCGTAAATTCCGAGTTTTGCCGCCCTTCCTCTGAGCAAAGCCACCGTTATAAGTCCCATAACAGGGGACGGAGGTTCTCCGAAGCGATCACAAAGCTCGTCAATAACGTCCTCGGAATCTTCTTCATTTCGAATGTCGGCAATGCGTCGGTAAATAGAAAGCCTAGTCGGAAGATCTTCAATGTAATCTTCCGGGATATGAGCCGGAATCTGAATATCCACGGTACATTCGGGAGTTTCATCCACTTTTTCACCTTTTTCTTCACTCACAGCGTCTGAAAGAAGCTTTAAATACATGTCATATCCGACAGCTTCCATTTGACCATGCTGTTCTCCGCCGAGAAGATTGCCCGCTCCCCTGATTTCAAGATCACGCATAGCAATTTTAAGACCTGAACCAAACTCGGTAAATTCCCGTATTGCGGAAAGCCTTCTTTCAGCGATATCCGAAAGCTCACGCCCTCTTCTGAAGGTGAGATAAGCATATGCACGCCTTGCCGAACGGCCGACGCGTCCGCGTATCTGATGAAGCTGAGCAAGTCCCATGCGGTCGGCATCCTCAATAATCAGAGTATTGGCATTCGGAACATCCACACCGGTTTCAATAATGGTGGTGCATACAAGCAGGTCTATTTCGTTTTCAATAAGTCGTCTCCATACGTCTGAAAGCTGTTCTTCCGACATTTTTCCATGAGCCACACCGACTTTTGCCTCAGGAATTCTAGCGGCAAGGCCGGCCGCTGTTTTTTCAATTGATTCAACACGATTATGAAGATAATATACCTGCCCTCCGCGGCGAAGCTCACGTCGAATAGCATCAAGAATTACACCCGAATCATATTCGGTCACGTATGTTTGAACAGGATGGCGATCAAGTGGAGCCTCCTCGATAATTGACATATCGCGAAGTCCCGACATTGCCATGTTAAGTGTACGCGGAATGGGCGTTGCTGAAAGGGTCAGCACGTCTACTGCCTTGAATTTCTCTTTTAATTTTTCTTTTTGAGCAACTCCGAAACGCTGTTCCTCATCAACGATAAGAAGTCCGAGATCACGGAACTTCACATCGTCTGAAATAAGCCGATGCGTACCGATAACCATGTCTGCCTCTCCGCTTTGAAGCTTTCTTATGGTTTCCTTTTGCTGAGCAGCATTGCGGAATCGCGACAAAAGCTCGATGTTTACGGGAAGATTATCCATTCTTCGAAGCACGGTCTGATAATGCTGCCAGGCAAGAATGGTGGTCGGAACAAGAAGTGCACATTGTTTTCCTTCACTTATGCATTTAAATGCCGCACGGAGAGCCACCTCGGTTTTGCCGAATCCAACGTCTCCGCAAAGAAGCCTATCCATCGGAATCGGACGTTCCATATCATATTTTATCTCATCGATGCATCTGAGCTGATCATCGGTTTCTTCAAATTCAAACCTGCGTTCAAAATCATTTTGAAGATCGGTATCAGCCCCAAACGCATACCCTTTTGTATTCATTCTTGCAGAGTAAAGAGCAATAAGCTCTTTTGCTATGTCCTTAACTGCCGAACGTACTCTTGAACGTGTTTTCTGCCACTCGGTACCGCCCAGTTTATGAAGACGCACCTTTACTTCATCACCCGACGGCCCGATATATTTTGAAACAAGATCAAGCTGTGTTACCGGAACGTAAAGAGTGTCGCTGCCTGCATAGCTTATTGTTATATAGTCCTTTGTGATGCCGTTGTTATCGATCTTCCTTATGCCTTCGAAAACACCTATTCCGTGAACCGAATGCACAACATAATCGCCCTTTTGAAGTTCGTCAAGAGAGTTAAAGGCATTTGGATTCTTTTTCCGTCTGACTGTCTTTGAGGAAGCAGTGGGGCGAACCTGAGAAATAAGCACAAACTTTGATCCGGTATATTCAAATCCGCCCGAAAGACCGCCCTCCACAACCGCAATCTTGCCGTAAAACACGTCGTCGGTATTTGTTTGATATTCAGCAGGAAGCCCTTTTGATTTTAGATCCTCCGCCAAAATTTTTGCACTTTTTTCTCCTCCGGCAAGAATTGCAAAGGCAAAGTTCCGGGAAAGAAGAGGTTCAATATCATCGCACAGCTGTTGAATGTTTCCCGAAAAAGGCGTGCTGTTTTTGACTGTAAATGAAGCAAGCTCCTTGACGGGAGTATCAAAGCTTCCGCGGGCGAATGCGTCAAGATAGACTGCACCCTGAGATTTATAAATTTCGCAAACATCATCAAAGGTCATGGCGAATTTGTCAAGACCTCTGCACAAAATGCCTTCATTAAAAAGAGTTTTTATGTCCTCCGACAGCTGCCAGTGAAAAACTCTTGCCTTTTCCTTGACTTTAGACGACTCGCTGACAAAAAGCATGGTGTCGGCGGTGTAATCAAAAATTGTATATTCTCCGTCCTCCATAAGAGGCAAAAAACGGTCAAGCCCGCTGATACTTCCGCCGCCTTTTAAAATTTCCGCATCAGCAAGCAATCGATCTTTTGCAGGCTTTGTGCTTTCGGAACGCAAACGTTTTGCAATTTGCTCAATTTTCTCGGAAAGAATATCCGGAGAATCAAATAAAATCTCCCTTGCAGGAGGGACATTCAGCTCTTTTACAGAAGACACCCGCCGCTGACTTATGATGTCAAATCGACCCATACAGTCGATCTCATCGCCCCAGAATTCAATTCGCGTGGGTTCATCGGCGTCGGTAGTAAACAAATCAAGGATGCCGCCTCTTTTTGAAAATTGCCCCGCACCCTCAACCGTGTCACACCGGGAGTATCCTTCGGCCACAAGAATTCTGCAAACCTCATCGGGAGATACTTCCTGACCCTCACGAAGGGTGAAATTCATGCGGAATAATCTTTCGGGAGAAACGGTGTGCTGCATGGCGGCATCAACACTTGCGACCACCGCAGTATAATTTCCCTCCAAAAGCTTTGAAAGGATTCCGAGCCGCACCTGTTCATATTGTTTTGAAGAAATTCCTGACGGGCGAAAATCAAAATCACGGGCCGGAAAAAGCAGTGCGTTTCCTCCCATGGCATTTATATCCTCACACAGCCTTGAGCCTTCCCCCTCGTCCGACACAATAACCAAGGCACGTCGGTCAAACTTCCGGCACAGGTTATTTATAAGATGAGCTTTATGAACATGAGAAACTCCGGTTACTCCACAGGGTAACCGGTCTTTTTCAATCGACGATGCGACGGTTTTATATTCCGGAAGAGCCTCCAGAAATTTATCAAAAAACGCCATATAATTCTCCGTTTCAATTTATATTTTTCCGCCGGCATTTTACTTACGGCTTTGTGTTTAAGCTGTGATGTTTAAATCGTGTTCGGACGCGTTTGTTAAGATTCAGCAAAGCCGACAAATCCGAACCCGCCCAAAATGGATTAATTTCAGCGATTTTCGGCTTGTCATCACTCGCAGGCGTTAACCTTGCGGCTTCCTGTGCACACAAAATTGCTCAAAATTCCTCTCGTTTTAAGTCGAAGAATTTTAAAGAGGCGGATTTTTGGCTGTGTGCAGCAGTCGGGCTACCGCCCGACAAAGGTCAAAACTTTAAGCGGCACAAAACGCAGTTGATCCTTTAGG
>CABUCT010000112.1 GCA_902490145.1 uncultured Oscillospiraceae bacterium | reverse complement strand
GGAAGAATAACTGCAGGAGCAGCGGCAGCTCTTGTTACACTTCCCTGCCTTGCTCAGAATATATGGATGATTTTTAAGCATGAAAATTATACGTCGTCTGTTTTCCGAAATGTATACAGTGTGGCGGCTGTGCTGTGCCTTTTCTTTATTGTAAGAGGAAGTGCGGCAGTGTGCAAAAATCAGATTCGTAATTTCCGCTTGGTCGGAAACGGTCAAATGAAATATCCGCTCGAATCGCTTTTCCGAACCGAAGAAGCTTTGGAGCTTGGAAGAGGTCTTTCGGTAGGAGACCGAAAAGTAACAGTGACTCGTAAAAGTAAAAACATTTCTGACTTTATTTATCACTCATCGGTTGAGGACTATTGTGTAAAAAATGGTAAGCGATTGATGCTGGTTTCACTCGTTTTTGCAGCTGCCGCCGGGGCTTTATGTTATTTTCTGCCCGGAAAAGGTGAAGTCGGAAATATTTTTGATTCTTTCACCGCATTTTGCGGCACAATTTGTTTTACAGTTCCGTTCATGATGTCATTGTCAGGTGGAAGTGTGTTCAAAGCCTCGTGCAAACGACTGTCAAAAGAGGATATAATGCTGTCGGGATATTCGGCGGTTGAAACGTTTAAAGATACTGATATTGTGGTTATGGACGCCGAAGAACTGTTCCCTGAGGGGTGCGTGTCACTTAAGGGAATGCACTCTGATAAAAATCAAGCTCTTGACCGATCTATTATAGATGTCACCGGAATTATCAACATGGCGGGAGGTCCGCTGAAACCTCTTTTCAGAAGTGTTTTGCAAAACGATTCAAAACTATTTCCTGAGGTTGATACCATTGTGTATGAAGAGGAAATGGGAATATCCGGCTGGGTTTCCGGACATCGTGTGCTTGTCGGAAATCGTCAGCTGCTTAAATATCACGAAGTGGATGTAAAAGACGATGGATATGAAACCCAATATGAAGGCACGGGCATAAAGCCGGTTTATCTGTCGGCAGGCGGAGAGCTTTCAGCAGTTTTTCTTGTGCAGTACCGCCCGGATAAGCAAATCGGAGAAAAACTGCGTGAAGCGGTCAAAAAAGGTATCTCCATTGCAATCTACACTTGTGACCCTAACATCACATCAAAAATGGTGTGTGAACTTTATCGCTTGCCGATTGGATCGGTAAGAGTTATGGGTACTGCTGCAAGACATATTTATAAGAAGCTTACAAATGAAAGCAAAAAATCTTTGGATGGAACGTTAATGTGTGATGGCACAGGAGAGTCAATGCTGGAAGCTGTTTTATCCTGTCGAAGGATATTCAAGGTTCTTCGCTTTTCGGCTTTTCTTCAAATCATCACTTGTCTTTTGGGTGGAGTTCTGGCGTTGGGGATTATTTATACTGTCGGAGTTTCGGGGATTTCATCAGCCATTATTTTGGCTTATCAGCTCATTTGCTATTTAATTATAAGAGGCTTGCCTTCAATCGGGGTGTAACTGTGGAAAAAATCGGAGTATATGTGCATATACCCTATTGCCGCTCAAAATGCAGATATTGTGATTTTTATTCGGTTTGCAGTTTAAAAACTATGGATGAATATACAAATGCGGTAATAAAGACGATTCATGGCTTCGGCAAGAAGTATCATCGAAAAGCAGATACTTTGTATTTCGGAGGCGGAACACCGACCTTGCTGGGAAATAAAAATCTTACAAGGATCATAGATGCCGTCTGCGAGTGCTTTGACCTTGACGACCAAGCCGAGATCACTTGCGAAACTAACCCTTCCGCCGAAACTGACAGCCTTTTCCCCATGCTAAGATCTGCGGGGATAAATCGCCTTTCGATTGGAATGCAGTCCGCTGTGGGAAATGAACTTGAAATGCTCGCACGTCATCACACAAAAAAAGATGTTGCGAATTGTGTGAATTCAGCAAGAAAGGCCGGTATTGACAATATTTCGCTGGATGTGATGCTTGGGATACCGTTACAAACAGAAAAATCTCTCGATGAAACTTTAAGGTTTGCCGAGTCATTAAATCCGTCTCACATTTCTGCATATATATTAAAAGTAGAGCCGAAAACGATTTTTTTTAAATTGCAGCAAGAGGGCAAGCTCGATCTGCCTGATGAAGAAAAGATTGTCGGGTTTTATATGCAAACAACCGAGTTTTTGGAACGAAGCGGATATTCACAATATGAAATCTCAAATTTTTCAAAGCCGGGAAAGGAAAGCCGCCACAATCTAAAATATTGGAATGACACTGAATATTTGGGAATTGGATCGGCTGCCCATTCTTTTATGGACGGTAAACGCTTTTTCTTTCAAAATAGTATTGATGAATTCTGCAATCTGCAAAATCCAATTTCCGACGGGACAGGCGGGGATTTTTTCGAATATGCAATGTTGAGATTAAGGCTTTGCGAAGGGCTGAGAGAAGATTTGGTTTTTTCGCGTTTCGGGCATCCAATCCCTAAGAAGATAAGGAAGAAAGCTGAGCTGTTTGAAAAGCATGGTCTTATGCAAGTTGCAGCTGATAAAGTTGCAATCACCCGCAAAGGATTTTTGTTATCAAACAGCATTATAGGCGAACTGCTGTAAAACAACTCCTTATACGAAGAACTAAAAAAGCGGCGGGAATTTTTCCGCCGCTTTTTATTATCTGTTCTTTAAGAGCAAAAAATGTGTTTTCCGATAGTTGTGATAACCGGTCGAGATCTGATCCATCCGTTTGATGCAGTGCGGGGGTTATAATAATATATAGCTCCGCCGCTAGGATCCCATCCATTCATAGCATCTTTTGCGGCTTTGTAAGAGCTGTCTGATACCGACTGCCAAAACTGACCGTCGTTAAGACATGTGAATGCTCCCGACTGATATATTACCGCTGATATAGAGTTCGGGAATGACGAGTGTCTCACACGATTAAGCACGACTGCTCCGACGGCAACCTGTCCGATATAAGGCTCACCTCTGGCCTCCGCCGAGATAAGCCGGGCGAGTAGGGTGTAATCAGATGAATTGTTTCCGGATGACGAAGACGATGAAGATGAGATCCCCATTGCAGCCAACGTTTTCGACCCCGCGATTCCGTCAGCAGTTAACCCGTTTTTCTTCTGAAATTTGATAACCGCATTTTTAGTGCGTGTGCCGTAGATCCCGTCAACTGTGTAATTATAGTATCCCCATTGCTTGAGCTTGGTTTGAATTTGTCTGACCTCGGTTCCTGTTGACCCCATTTTTGAGAGTGCGTTAGCGACCGGAGCTGCCGCAATTGCAATAACAAGTATATTTAATAAAATAATTACAGCGAGCTGCCATAGTTTAAACATAAAGCCTTTTAATTTCATAAACTTTCCCCTTTAGATATTCAAATCAAAATTAAGTTCAATATTACTCTTTCCGTTTTTGTGCAAATTATCCTTATAGGAGAAAAAGTGATAAAAAAGGCATACAATATATATGAAAAAGCTATACAAAAATTTCAAGATATAGACATCCAAAAAAAGTTAATAAAAAAAGCATAAAAAAATAAAAAAATAGCTTGACAAGAGGTCAAAGATTTGGTATTATAGCGAAGCACTCGAAGAGAGAACAAAATAGATAAAGAAAAATCGAAAAAAGCACTTGACAAGCGAAAGCATCTGTGGTAAGATAAGCAAACGTGCTTGGGAAGAGAGCGAAAGTAGATTTGAAAAAAATCTTAAAAAGTTCTTGACAAAGCGAGGAAGCCATGATATAATAAGCTTCCGCGTGATGAGAGAAATCGAGTACGCACGGACCTTGAAAATTAAACAACGATAGAAGGAACCCGAGATTTTTTTGAGGAAGTTTTGAAGGAAAAACTCCTTAGAAATTCAGTAAAACGGATTTTCTAAAGAACAGATATGTGAAAGTCATATCAAAATACGCTAAGCGTAAAATGAGCGAAGAAAGCTCTGAAATGATTATAACATCGAAAGATGTTTTAATACAAATTTTAGAGAGTTTGATCCTGGCTCAGGACGAACGCTGGCGGCGTGCCTAACACATGCAAGT